>USJA01000001.1 GCA_900554875.1 uncultured Clostridium sp.
TATTACCACAAAAAATATCACTAAGCAATACATATTTATTATTTTTCTAAATAAAATCATTATACATAAAAGGAGGTGATATGTAAAATATCATCTCCTTTATTACTCTACTAATTTTATTAATTTGAAGCTTTTGTTGTATCATCACTTTCCAAGGTTACCTGAACATCAATATCTTTGTTTTGTCTATGAACCTTTAATGTAATCTTATCTCCAACATTTTTAGTATTTTTAATTTCATTTAATTCTTCCATTGTTGTTATATCTTTTCCTTCTATTCCTGTTATAACATCACCTTTTTGAAGTCCTGCTTTAGAAGCTGGAGAATCTGATACAACTTGTGCTACATATACACCTTGTGGTAAATTATTCATTTTAGCTGTAGTTTCATCTACATTTATACCTGATACACCAATATATGGTCTTACTATTTTTTTATCTTTTATAAGTTTATTAATTATATCAACTGCATCATCACTAGGAATTGCAAATCCAAGACCTTCTACAGATGTACCACTAAGTGAAGATCCTATTTTTACAGTATTTATACCTACTACTTGACCTTTTGAATTTACTAATGCACCACCACTATTTCCAGGATTAATTGCTGCGTCTGTTTGAATTAATTTGTATGTTCTACCACTAGTTGTTATTTTTCTATTTAAAGCAGATATATAACCTACTGTAACACTGCCAGCTAATTCTTGACCAAGTGGATTACCAATAGCAACTGCTATATCTCCAACTTGAAGTTCTGATGATTTACCAAATTCTGCTGCTGTAAGTCCTGTTTTTTCAACCTTAATAACAGCTAAGTCTGTTGTTTCATCATATCCAACTATACTAGCTTCAATTGTTTCATCTGAATCTGCAAGCGTAACTGAAATTTTTGCAGTTGAATCTTTTATTGCACTTTCAATTACATGATAGTTTGTAACTATGTATCCATCTTCAGAATATATAATTCCAGAACCTTCTTCACTTGATTCCTGTAATGATCCAAACATTGTTTGTGACATTGCATTAATTTTTATTCCTACGATAGATGGGCCTGCTTTTTTAGCAATAGCTACGACTGGACTGTCAGTAGCCTCTATTTTTATATTTGTAGTACTGTTGTTACTTGTATTACTAGAAGTATTATTACCACTAGATTTTGTAAGTATTGCATAAGTTAGAACACTACCTATTGCACCAGCTATTATTGCTGTAATTACGGCCATTGCAAATATAGGTGTACCATTTCTTTTTTCCTTTATAAACATCTTTGTTTGAACACTTTTTTGATCTGTAGCTTTTTTTTCTTTAGTTACTTTTTTTCCCTCTTCATTTTCATTCATATTATCCCTCCTAAAAAAATATATAATAAATTAAAAACTATTTTTTCCCGCAGCAACACCAGTTGAAAAAGCAATTTGCAAGTTAAATCCTCCTGTATATGCATCTATATCCAATAATTCACCTGCAACATATACTCCCTTTACTATTTTTGATTCCATAGTTTTTGGATTTATTTCCTTTACATTTACTCCGCCAGATGTTATTATTGCCATATCAAGTGGCATAAAACCAGAAATATTTATTTTTAGATTTTTAATTAGCTTAGTTAAATTTTCTCTTTGTTCCTTTGTTATTTGGTGAACCTTTTTGTCTTGGTCTATCTTAGACAATCTAATTATAGGTTGTATTAATTTTTGAGGTAAAAGATCATTTAAAGAATTTTTAAATTCTTTGTTAATATACTTTTCAAAATCTCGTTGTATTCTTTTATCTAATACCTCTAAACTTAACGCAGGTTTTAAATCAATTACCAATTCAATTTCCTTTTTACTTAGCTTTTCTTTAATATTTTTAACTGTATTTAATTTACTACTTGCACTTAATACTACAGGCCCTGTAACACCAAAGTGTGAAAACATCATTTCTCCAAAGTCACTATATATTATTTTATTATTTGTTTTATCTATAACATTAATTTTAACATTTCTAAGTGAAAGTCCTTGTAATTCTTTACATATTTTATCTTCAGATTTTAAAGGAACAAGTCCAGGTTTTATTTCTTTTATACTATGCCCTAGTTTTTCAAGCAAGATATATCCATCTCCTGTACTTCCTGTTGATGAATAGCTTTTTCCACCTGTTGCTATAATACATTTATCACAAGCAATTTCAGTACCATTTTCTAGTTTAACTCCTGATACCTTTTCATTTTCAGTTATAATTTCTACAACTCTAGAATTATATTTAATCTCAACATTTTCCTTCTTTAACTTATTTTTTAATGCATTAACAATATCCATTGCATTATCACTTACTGGGAAAATTCTTCCTCCTCTTTCTATCTTAGTTTTAACACCTAAGCTATTAAAAAAATCTATAACATCCTTATTGTTAAAATTTGAAAAAGAGCTATACATAAATTTGAAATTATTAACAATGTTATTTCTAAAATCGTCTTCATTTCCATCAAATGTTAGATTACATCTTCCCTTTCCAGTTATTTTTAATTTATTTCCAAGTGAACCATTCTTTTCAATTAATATTACATGATTTCTTTCTTTTGCTGATGTTATTGCAGCCATCATACCTGCAGCTCCACCACCAATTACAACAACTTTCATCTTTTCTCCTTATCAATGATTTTAGATACTGCACTACATATTGCAAGTTTAGCAGATTCATATGTTAGTGCTCCTTGCATATATGCAACATATGGTGCACGTATTGGTGAGTCTGCAGAAAGCTCTATTGAGGCCCCTTCTATGAAAGTTCCTGCAGCCATTATAACATTATCATCGTAGCCTGGCATTGCCCACGGTTCTGGTGTTACATGACTATCTATTGGACTTTCATTTTGTATTTGTTGTATAAATGTTATTAATTTATCTTTATCATTAAACTTTATAGCTTGAACTATATCTGATCTTTTATCAAAAGCTGATGGATATACCTCAAATCCTTGTTCTTCTAACATTTTTGAAGCAAATACTGCTGATTTCATTGCATTTTTTACAATAGATGGTGATATGAAGAATCCTTGTAATATATTTCTATTTTGGTCTAATGTTGCTCCGCATTCTTTACCAATTCCAGGACAAGTGAGCTTTTCTGAACACCTTTTTATAATTTCACTATCTCCAGCTATATATCCACCTGTTTCACATAATCCACCACCTGGATTCTTGATTAGACTTCCACATACTACATTTACTCCAACATCAGTTGGTTCAAGTTTTTCCGTAAATTCACCGTAACAATTGTCTACCATTATTATTACATCTTTATCTATATTTCGTATATGTTCTACTACATTTTTTATATCATCTATGCAAAGTGATTTTCTAAGAGCATACCCCTTTGATCTTTGAATATGTATTAGTTTTACTTTATTTTTCTTTAAGTACTCTTCTATTTTTTGTATATCAAAATTTCCATCTTCTTTTAAATTAATTTCGTCATATTTTACTCCATAAGATAGTAAAGATAAAGGATTATTAGAAAGCCCTATAACCTCACATAAAGTATCATATGGTCTTCCACTTATTGCAAGTAATGTATCACTAGGCATAAGTAATGCTTGAAGAACTGTAGCAATTGTATGTGTGCCATTGACAAATTGTACTCTTACTAAACTATCTTCTGTATGAAATACATCTTTGTATATTTTTTCTATTACTTCTCTTCCTGCATCATCGTATCCATACCCTGTTGTTTTATTCATATGCATTGTTGATACTTTGTTGTCTTTAAATGCTTTTAATACTTTTGCTTGATTATACAGTGCTGTTTCTTCTATTTCATCAAATACAAGTTTTATACTCTCTTCAACTTCTTTTGATTTTAATAGTACATCACTAGATATATTAAACATTTTTTCTATGTTATCCATTTTTTACCACCATAAGCATTATACCACAAATGATAATTATTGTGAATATACTAAACTTAATTTCACTAAAATTTCACCATGTAAACATAAAAGAGTACACATAAAAATGTGTACTCTTTACAACTATATACTATTTATTATATTTAATAGTATATTACGAATTGTTTCATTATCTTTTACAATATTAAACTCTTCGTCAACTATTAAAAAGATATCTTCATCGCTTAGTATATAATATTTTTGGTTTTGGGAATTTATAGTCCCAATTATCTCCATTTCTATTTCTTTGCCATCCTTAATAACAAACATTTTGGATTCCTCCTAAAAATTAATAATATTTTTGAATTTATATTTCAACTATATATATTATACAACATTTTTGAACACTTGTCAACTTTTCTGTGATGTTAATAATTAACCAACATATTAAGT
Organism: uncultured Clostridium sp.; assembly: GCA_900554875.1. GTDB lineage: Bacteria > Bacillota > Clostridia > TANB77 > CAG-465 > CAG-465. Next base: position 4,322 of record USJA01000001.1, read on the forward strand.
TTATAATTATTAATTTAACTATATGACCTAACTAATCTTTCAAAAGCATACTATGTATGCTCTATTACCATGTAATAAAAATTATGACATGGTAATTTCTATATTATACTTAAAATCGATTTTTCCTATAATACAAAAAAGAGATGATTTTTAATCATCCCTTTTTAGCTTACTTTTATTAATTTTTAAATTATTCCATGTCTTCAAGATCTTCTTGGTTTTTAGTAAATTCATCAAATACTTTTTTACCTAATTTTTCATCAGTAACTGTATCATATACCTCTTCACCATCAACTTCTTTGATCTCAAGAATTGTTACTTCTACATCATCTTCTTCGTTTCTATCTGCCTCAGCTACAATTAAAAATTCTCTTTCATCATCAAGCGTAACCACATCAATAATTTCAAATTTAACATCGTTTCCTTCTTCGTCTGTTAGAGTAACTATTGGACTTATATCATCTGGAAGACCTTCTCCAAAATGATCATGTCCACAACCTGCACAAGAATCACATCCTGCTGCACATCCATTTAATTCTTCTTTATCCATATTTTTTCCTCCTTTTATATTTAAAACTATAAACTGTTTAAATATCCTTCTAATATGTATGTAGCTGCTAATTTATCTGCATATGTATTTTTTTTCTTCTGAGAAATATTAAGCTTTCTCATAGTTTTGTATGCAGAAACAGTAGTAAGTCTTTCATCCCACTTAACAATTTCAATATCTACTTTTTCTTTTAGCAAAGAAATAATTTCGTCAACTTTTTTTGTCTTATCAGACATTGTACCATTCATGTTTTTAGGATAACCAAATACTATAGTTGTTATACCATATTCTTTGATTAAGTTTTTTATATGATTTATTAACTTTTTTGTACTATTGTTTATTACAAGTGTATCTAATCCTTGAGCCGTTATATTCAGCTCATCTGAAATAGCTAGTCCTACTCTTACGTCTCCGTAATCTATACCTAAAATTCTACTCATAATTGCCTATAAATCTAGATATTTTTTTATCATTTCTTGTAATAAATCATCTCTTTCAATTTTACAGATTAATGCTCTTGCATTTTGGTGTGATGTAATATATGTTGGGTCACCTGATAATATGTACCCTATTATTTGACTAACGGGTTCATATCCCTTATCTTTAAGGGCGGCAACAACTTGTTCCATTATTTCTTTTACTCTTTTTGATTCATCTTTTTGTGGTTTAAAAACTGTTGTATTTTGATCCATAAAAATCACTCCTTTTTTTATTATACTACATTATTTTAAAAATAATGATTAATATAACTAAATTATTTTTATTGTATTAGTAGCATTCATTCCATCTATATATTCTACCATTTTTTCTATTTCAGTATCCATATCATTTTGATTTTTTACTGTGTGTAACAATAATTGTGCTGATATTGTAATCTTTTCTTCTCCCACATATTCACTCTCAAGATTTAATTTAGCAAGCATTCTTTCAACTAGTGGTTGTGCTGCTTGAGCAGTCATATTTGGGAAAATTACTAAAAATTTAATTCCACTGTATCTTATTAGTATAACATTCTTATTTACGAAATTTTTTATACAGTTTGTAGCTTTTATAAGAACAGCATTACCAACATTTCTGCCATATTTATCATTTACCTCCGGTATATTTTTTAGACATACCATAGCTACAGCATTATTTTCATTATTTTTTACAATTTTTCTTGCACCTGAATACAAATATAAGTTTGTATAAAAACCTGTTTGTTTATCAAGATTTTGTGCTTGTTCAATTGATTTTTGAAATTCAACTACGTCTAAGAATATACCAATGTTTGCTTTTATTTTTGCAAGAACTGCTTTAGGTATTCCATCGAACGCGTTAGGCATTGTATCTTCTAATAACCAAAAGCCTAAATATACTCCGTTACAATATATTGGAGAAAACATTGCCGATTTTATTCTTCTTTCTACAGCACTTCTATATAATAAATTTTTTCCAGATGATGTTGTTAAATATTTTGAAACATTTTTTGATATATTTGTTTTAAAATCACTTTCAAATGCTATATCTTTTATTCTTTCTTTATATGTATCCTCTATATTACTTGCTGTTGAATCATACTCATAACCGTCAAAAGTTGAAATTGTAGAATATTTAACACCATAATTAGTTATTATTACATTGTTTAAAGTTTTAATCTTGTCTTCTGCAGACAATTTTGAACTCATTATTTCTAACATGTTTTGTAATATATTCATATTAGCTACATTTTTTGAAACTGTTTTTAACTGATTAATTTGTCTTTTTTGAACAGAAAAAGCAATAATAGATACAGCTAAAATTCCTAAAATGACAATTATTAAAGCTATAATCAAAATTTCCATTAAATCAAAACCTCTCTTTTTAACTTTAGTTATTTTACTTCTTTTTCATATACATTTTCATTTGAATTTCTATAACTTCCACCTGATTTTTTAGAAAACAAACTAAATGAATTTTTCTTTTTAGGTGTCTTATATGAATTTCTAGGACTTGAGCTTCCTCCAATAGGATATATGGCATTTATTATCTTTAATAAATCAGATCTAAATTCATCTGTAAATGTAGAAAATTTATTTGTATATTTATATAGCATTTCTATATATTTTGTGTAATTTTCTTGATCAAATGGTAATATATAGTATGGAATTGTAGCAGAATTAAATAATTCATCAAACATTTTTAAATCATAGCTTGTATATGTAGCAATTCCATCAATAATATCTTTTGCTGTTAAAGTACATCTTACGTGTTTGTTTATTATTATTCTTATTTTATTCATCGGAACGCCATGAGATTTTAGTTCTCTTAAGAACATTGTAGTTTGAGATATATTTAAAACATTCATATCCTGAACTAGATATATTTCTTGACAAAGCCTAAAGAAATCATATGGTGTTGTAAAATCTGTATCAATTAATACAACATTATTATTTTGCATTATTGTATCTACAGCAACACTTGCATTATATTGTTTTCTATCATCACCAGGCATTCCTGTATATACACTTAATTTTTCATATATAAGTGGTTCATTTAATCCGTTTGATGCATATTTTAAACTTTCTGCTGCAATTGCTCTTTTCCCTTCATTGTCATAAGTGTATATTGTATATGTATCTCTTTTTCTTGTAACATCACATATTGCAGTTTTTATACCATTTCTTGCAAGATATGTACCTATACCATTTATACAAAATGTTGTTCCAGATTTTGGAGCACCAACAAAGCATACTATTTTCTTGTAATCCTTTGGAACTTCAAATACATTTTTTACAACTTCTTTTTCTATTACCTTAGTTACAACTGGTGCAGGCGTTGGAACCTTTTGAACTACTATTTTTTCAATAATTTCAGGTTCTTTTTTTATTTGTATCGCATTTGCATCTTTTTCAACGATTTTCTTTTGTGGCTTTACACGTTCATTCTTTTTTTCAACAGTTGTTTCAACATTTGGTTGTTGTTCAACTTCAACTGTCTGAGTAGCCACTCCAAGACTTTTATATTTTTCATTGTTAAATGCTAAGTATTGTTTAACATCAGCTGGTAAAAAATTAGTAATAACTTTTAATTGTTCATCTGTATACTGAGCTGCTATTCTATCAAATATTTCGTTATATTTATCTGGAACACCATTTTGATTTCTATAATATGATATTATTCTCTGAATTTCTATTTCTGATACTTCAGCAGCGTTATATATGTTTTCACCGGCCATTTTATCATAATACTTCTTAACATCTTTCTTTTGAAATGGTCTATTAATTCCAGCAGCAACTTTTCCCTTTGTCCTATCTTGACCTGTTAGAACTGTATATATTCCAAGGTTAAATAATTTAGCTAAGAAATCATCACCTAATTTTCTTCTATCTGATGCAACGTACACAATATTTTTTGCATCATAAACATCTGTCATAGCATCAATGTTCTTAAATAAATAGTCATCAATTTGTGCATAATTATTTGTAGGAAATTTTTCCAACTCTTCAAGAACAACTGCTCTATCATATTCACCAGTTGATAACTCTTGAATAAACTGCTTAAAATAATACACATTTTTATATTCTATTTTCTCTTGATACTTCTGCTGATAAAACTCAGCAATTCCTTTAGCTGTATCATCATTATTTATACCAAAAAGTATTTTCATATTTCTCTCCTCTTAATTTTCATACGTTCATTTATTATTTCATTATCAAAAATGCATATAAAAGTGGTAAACATTGTATAATAACCATAAAAATAGCTATACCAATTAACAAACGTCTACCTAATATTTTATGTTCTAAAACTTCTGAACCAACAACATAAAATTGATACAAGGCATATATAAATACAAGTGTTACAACAGGCCATGAATATTTTTGTAAAAATATAAGTACCTTCATTGTCCCATCCATAATTTGATCATTTGTAAAAGTTTCTTCAGCCCCAAAAACAAAATTTGAAACAATAGCAGAAACAATTGAAATAACCAAACATATTATAACTAATTTTTTATACCCAATACTTTTATACTCCATTTTTTACCTCACATTTATTATAATTTTCTCTATACCATATAATTTTACTATAAAAGTAATAAAATATCAAGACATAATAACAAACTCTTTCAAAAAAATAGAAAACAATAAAATATAATAAAATATAACAAAATAAATTAAAACAAAAAAATAAAGGCAAAAAAATCTCCTCATCAATTAAGATGAGGAGAACAATTTAAAATTGTCTTTTTTTTCTTCTTACTACAGTAGTGGCTATAGCAGATAGAAGAAGTAATATTATACAAGGATCATTAAAATCCCTTCTTGAATCCCCTGTTTCAACTACCTTGCCAGAAACACTTGAACTACTTCCGCTACCATTATCACTTGGTGTAGGTGTTGGTGTTGGTGCAGGTGTCGGATCAGTTGGATCTGTCGGAACAGTCGGATCTGTCGGATCAGTTGGATCTGTCGGAACAGTCGGATCTGTCGGAACAGTTGGCTCTGTTGGGACAGTTGGTTCTGTTGGATCAGTTGGATCAGTTGGTTCAGTTGGCTCTGTTGGAACAGTTGGCTCTGTCGGTTCAGTTGGTTCTGTCGGGACAGTTGGCTCTGTCGGTTCAGTTGGTTCTGTCGGTTCAGTTGGTTCTGTCGGAACTGTTGGATCTGTCGGAACTGTTGGTTCTGTTGGAACTGTTGGCTCTGTTGGAACTACTGGTTCTGTTGGAACTGTTGGTTCTGTTGGAACTGTTGGTTCTGTCGGAACAGTTGGTTCTGTTGGAACTACTGGCTCTGTTGGAACAGTTGGTTCTGTTGGCTCAGTTGGTTCTGTTGGAACAATAGTCTTCTGATTAGTAGCCCAATACTCAAACCAGCTTGATAGTTGGCTTGGTAGTTTTGCCTCAAATTCTTCGATAGATAAATAGTTTTTTTCAAAGCCAGTCCAATAGCCATACATTTTTTTATCAAGTTTATGGAAATTTTTCATATCAGGTAGACTTGTTAAATTATTATTAGTAAGATCCAATGATTCAAGAAAGTCATTCATTCCAATAATAGCATCAATATTTTCAATTGCACTATCAGATACCCAAAGGTTTTGTAATTTCAAACCATTCAAGCCATCAAGAGTCTTTAATTTGCTACAATCAATAATAGTAACAGCTTTCAGATTATGGCATAGACTTAAGCCTTGTAAGCTTTTTATTCCATATTCTGACTCACTATCAATAAAATGATTATATTCAAATAGATCCAACGAATTTAATTCTGACTGTGATATTTTACCATCCTTGTCGCTATCTGCAACTTTTACAAGTTCCTTATATAGAACTTCATCTGGAATATCTTTTTGTGTAATTATCCGGTCTTCTGCTTCGTTAGAAGCTGAAACAGGAATTACTCCAATAGCCATAACCATAACGATTGTTAAAATAACTGATAATAATTTCTTCATATAAATTCTCCTTTTTTATAAGTATAAATTAAAAATGTATTTACGGAGATCCACTACTCTCCGTATTGTTGGAGAGCAATTAAGATTACTCATATCTTAATTATAGCATTTTATGTATATCTTGTCAATACTTTTTCCATATTTTTCAAGCTTTTACCAAAAAATAGCAAAAAATATCAGGCTTTCGCCTGATATTTTAATATATATTTATTAGTCAAAATCATTTGCCGCTCTATTATCTAAATCAAATAATGCAACTGTACCTTTTACATCTCCATACTTAGCATTAGAATTTGTATCATTTACAGTCCAAGTTCCCTTTTCTAACTGAATACTTAAATCATCTGCTTTTTTTCCAGGTGTACTAAATCCAAGATATCCTTCATAATCCCATTGAGTAGTATTGGTATTTGGATCTGCTTTTTTATCATTAGAATTATAACTAATCTTGTTTTCTTTTCCATTGGAACTTTCACAACTAACAATTTCAAATTTAACTCCAACATAACCATCTGTTAATGGTTTTGAAACATTTGATCCCTCTACAGCGATGGTTGAATTTGGTAATTTAAACTCACCATACCAAGATTGTATAAAATTGTTGTCTGACGAACTCATCATCTTACTACTTAAAACAAAATAATCGCTACTTCCAACTGTAAGTGGTTCTAACTGACTTGACATTGTATCAAGATTTGAAGTTACCCCTGAATTTGATTTTGTCCTATATCCATCATTTGGTTTGAAATAAATTGTATAATTGCTTCCAACAAATTTTGTATATTTTCCTGAAGAATTTTTATAGTATAAATTAATATTTGGTTTATACGTTTTACCATCTTTTGAAATATAATAGTATTTTGGTGTAATTCTTACTTCTTTTTTTGGACTATTTGCATCGTTTAAGTCTTCCTTTGATTTATCAAAGAAACCGCTTGTTTTTAAATCAAAGCTTATTCTATACCCCATTTTAGGTGCATTTACATATGATATATTTGTATTTTTATATGGTCCAAGTGGAAGTATTGTTTTTGCAGCAGCTGACGAAGAAATTGTAAGCCCTTCTCTGTCTTCCAAAGTATTCACATCACTTGAATATATACTATATTTTTTTACTCCAGAAAAATATTCAATTCCAGTTAAATCATTTACACCTTGTTCATTTTTCCTAAACACTGATTTAAAATCAATATCTGAACAATCCGTAACTTTAAAATCATAAATTCTTCCTAAGTTTGTAACTTCATTATCGCTCTTAGCAAAATAATAAGCATCATTATACATTGTTGAATCACTATATGCTCGTGCATCATGAACCTTGTAATCAGTATAATTTATTCCGCTTTCACAGTAGTTTCTCTTTACTGGGAAAGTCTCATATTGTCCGTTTCTATTAACTTTAAAACTATCATTATTTTTTAAGCCAATATATGTATATTCATTAGCAGAAGTAATTAGATTTTTTGATTCTCTATTTAAAACTTCCTGTTTTAGCCAATTACTATTTTCAATAGGCATATTATTTGACGAAGCTACTAAAGATATTTTTCTTGTGTCACTTGTATTTTCATTTGTACTATTTTGATTTATGTTACCACTGACTGTGTTTCCAGCTTTTGCCTTGAATTCTTTCGTATCCTTACTTAATACAATAACTGTACCATATGGAATTTCCTCTCCAACGTTTTTAGTTATTTCTTGAATTTGACCACCACTTGTAAATGAATATAATTTTTCATAATTTGTATCATTAGTCTTTACTACATTTATATCAAAAATTAAGTAATACTTATCTATATATTCAGTATATTTATGATTTTTGTATGCATCACCTGTTGGCTCACTAATTTTAAGAGTAAAGTCTGCATTTTTCTGAATCACTGATGTATTATTTGTTCCAACTGAATGGTCAACAATTCCACTAGATTCGACTTTAACCTTTTCAACTTTAATTGGGTTATATACAATTACCTTAGATTCATTCTTCGTATTTGTAGAAATTTTAGAACCTGAATAACTATTAGTTAAAACATTGTATTTTTGATAATTTGCTGTAATTTTTGGTATTCGAAGTCCATTATATCTATTTTCAGGTACTTTATAACCAGTCTCAAAATCATTTTTTTCAGTCTTTTTCTCTGCAGTAGTCTTCAAATCGGATTTTGAAGGGAAGTTCTTAACTTCCTTATATTTATTCAATTCTGCATTTATAGAATCTACATTTTTAGCTGTAAATTCCTTTGTCGAATTTCCCTCTAGTAACGTCCACTTATCATTTGCACCCCCAAATATTTTTCCTACATCACCACTATTATTGCTAATATTACCAGAAATTAACTTGTTTACATCAAAATTTTTAGCCTTGTATTTAAGAACATTTCCTTCTATTTTATATTCGTATTTTAAAGTTATAAATTTAACTTTATTTGCAATTAAATATGGTGTTATATTCTCATTCGTTGGAGTATATTGCATTTGACAATCATCTGTTTTTGAACCATCAGATACTGTTTTAATTCCACTTTCAGGTGTATTCCCACCTCCATCTGGATTATCAGGATCATCCGGTGGAATATTCACCTTTTTATACTTGAACTCTATTACTGTGACCTTACTTGTATCTCCAGCTGTTATATTAACTGTATCCTTAATATTACTCTTAGCCTTAGACAAATTCTTATGTGCCTCTTCATATGATGTACTTGTACTAACTTTTACTCCTGTAAGCTCATAATATTTTGCCCTATCTACTATTGTAAGATATCTACTAACAATTAATTTGTCTCCTGAATCCACCTCATAATACTCAGGATAAACTGAACTATGCTTATTATTTGATGAAAATTTATTATTTTTTAATTCTTCAAGATTTCCACTACCACCTCTATCTAATACTTCTGAGTCATTATGACCTATGTCATTTCCTTTTTCATCAATATGTCTTACATATACTTTTGAATTTGTGTTAACCACATTTTTTGGTAGTAAAAGAATATTGTCATAATAGTTTAAAAATGACATTTCTTCCTGTCCACCGTGGTCCATGTAGCCCAAATCTTTTTGCCCAGTTCTCTTCTTCATTTGGTACTAACTGTGTATTTTCTGCGGCTGTTAAAAAACCAACCTCTTTGATTTCATTGGATCCATTTTTATCATAAACCGAACGTTCATTACTGTTATACCAATTAGGATAAACCTCACCATAATAATAACCTATTGGTTCTGAAATATAATATTTATAATATTTTTCCCCTTCAACGTTACTCGTCCCCAATTTATTTTTTATTTCTTTAATATAATTTTTTGAAATCTGATTTTCATTTAAAGATGCATATTTTCTTCCTTGTACAACTTGTCTAATTGTTTCCCTTCTTTCATATCTTGTGAACTCCACGTACTTAATTTTGTCAAAGTCTTTTTTATCTAATCCTGAGACATTGGTTTTAGAGTTTGTTCCATCTATACTGCCTTTTTTGTACCCATAATTGCCTCCAGACGTATATTTAGAAAAGGGTGCTGTGTGAACAACATATGAATATGATCTGATTGTCCCATTAGTCCAATCTCCTCCTCTTATACTATCTCCAAATGGCTTTACAAATTGGTGACTAGCATCTACATATTTCCACTCTATTTCACCAGTTACTCTTCTACCAGCGTTAACCCATGGTTCCCAACTTCCTCTATATGCACCTATACTTGATATAAACACAATATCACCAGTTGTATTATCTTTTGTAGCATGTATTTCTATATCCTTTGCAAATATATATGTATTACATGTTAGGAAAAGAAAAACAAAGGATATTAATATAAGTAATCCTTTTTTTAAATGTTTTTTCATTTTTTCCTCCTTTCATTAAAATTCTAATTTAATACTTCCTGCAATCCAATTCTTTATTGAACCATTTGAAATGCTAAGGTTTAAATCTTCATCCATTGATTCTCCCATTGGTACATCTAAGATCATTTTTGAAGTGTTAGTGTCATATTGAGTTTCAAGCTCTAAATCATCGCCAAAAAATAAATTTTTGTCTGTATAGCAACCTGAAAAATCAACTTCAACTATAGTCCTTACTCTGTAATTTCTTCCATCGTAATATACTGCTGGTAAAGCTACTTTTGCGTTTCCTTTTAAAACAATTTTATTATCTTTTACATATTGTACATACTCTTTTACTTTTTCTTTGTCAACTCCATATAACATATATGGTAAAATGTCAGCTGCAAACTTATCAGTATTTATTGTTGTGTAATCAACATTTAATATTGTGTTGAAATATTGTTCAACATAATTAGAAATCTGAAAATAAAATTCTTTCTTTTCTGAATACACACTTTTTGCATTTTCATAACTATTTTTATCATAAATATAGTCTTCCTTTTCATACACACTCTTATCTACATCAGATAATGTATATGGATACTGATCTTTATTTGAAGGCATTTTATCTTCATTTATATTTACTTTTGCATCTTCTATTGTTATTGTGTTGTATTTTACAAGGAAGTTTGAAATAATTTCATTCATTTGTCCTTTAAATATTTTTGAATCACCATTTATTTTCTTTTTATTTATAGTGATTATCTCGTTTGCAATCATATCTTCTATTGCAATTTTTTCATCAGGTTTGTATTTGTCTATATCTTTTACTTTAAGATCAATTGCTGAATTTACTTCTTTTTCAAGTATCTTTGTTTTTGCATTTACAAAATAACGTATTACCTCAATATATGTGGCTTTTTCATCTGCGTTATCTTTTGTTACATCTGCCTCTCCTATTATTCCTCTATATTTTGCGTATTCAACCCACATTGCATTATTGTAATTTTCTTCGGGTTCTCCAGCAAATCCTGATATATCGTTTGTGTTAAATACAGTTGCAAGTACCATTTTAACAGCTTCTGATTTTGTTATACTCTCTCCAGTTTTTGCACTTTGGTTATCATAAACTTTATCAAAGCCATAATTTTTCATTGTTTCTTCTAAGCCAAAATATGGTTTGTATTTGTTATATTTTACTAATGATACAATACCAAATATAGCTAGTCCAACTAATATAACTAATGCAACAAGAATTACAATTGTAATTCTTGACTTTATTGCTTTTTTATCTAGTTTTTTCTTTTCTTTTTTATTTCCGGGTTCTTTGCTCTTTTGATATGATGGTATAATTTTCTTTTGCTCTACTTGCTTTTTTTCTTCTTTTGGCTCATTTGTTTTATTTGTATCTTCATTTACGTTATCTATACTATTTGTAGTCTTTTGAACCTTTTTCTCCTTTTTTGTCTTAATTTTATCATCCTGGTTTTCTTTCATTTACTTCACCCCTTATATATTTTATACAACACATTATGGATTACAAATAGGACAAGGATAAAATCCTTCCAATGTAATATATGTATTTCCTGTTTTATATACAGCCCTTACTGATGCTGCTTGTTGCTTTGTAAATAAATATCCTGGTGTAATATTTTCATGTGTAGATACTCTATACTCTGGACAATTAATATCTTTGTGGTATAAATTCATTTTATATTTTGAATTTTTATTTGCTATATCATCTGTTTTTGGCATTGTTAAATAATAACGAGTTATTTCTGTAAGTTTTGATGTACTATATGCTCTAGTGTTTAAATACCTATTTCCTATAGATATACCTTGAACAAGGGCCATTATACCTACATTTTTTATTTGACTTTCCATTTCCCCTTCTTCTAATGTTGGGAATGTGAAATTATATTTAATACCAGCATTACTTGCATAAATATTGTTATTATTTGTTGCAAATTGCATTTCACTTTCTATTGCATTTATTATAACTGACTTCCTTACTTCTTGTAATTTTTTTATAGTATCATTTAAGCAATCTTTTTTAGATTGTACATTTGGTTCTGTATTTGAAAATAATTTGTAATTATTCTTAGTATCAGTTAAGTAAAAACTTGAGACTTCAATTTCTTCTTTTTTGCCATTTCTTACTTCATATCCTCTATGAGTAACATAGTCATCCATTGTAAACTCTATTAAGTGATATGATTGAAGATTGGCTTCATTTGTATCATCACGGTTTTCAGTAAATGTTGCCCTATTACCATTTAGACTATCATAATATATGTAATATTCATAAGTGTAATATTTCTTTGGCTTTAATGCATGCCTTATTACTTCTTGACCACCAAGTGAATCATCTTCAAATGACTCTATAGATGAAACCTGTACACCGTTATAGTCGATTATAGCAATTGCAGGTATAAAATACTGCAAGTAATTCTCTGCATTTTTATTTCCCTTTATTCCAAAATTATTATACATTGAATTTAAAAAAGTATCAACTGCTACTTGGGAATTAACACTAATTTTGTTGTTTGATGTACCTGAATATCCATAATCAATTTCAGAATCTGAATTTTCAACTTCCTTCATTTGATCAGAAGCATCATTAAGTGCTGTACTAATAACCTTTTTGTAATACATTTCCTGCTCTTCTGCTTTTATTGTAAATGACACATTAACGTACACTATAATTATTATTGGAAGTGTAACCCCTATAAATATTAAAGCAAAATCTGTAAGTTTCATCTATTCACCTCATTTCTACATACCAATTACCCTTGATTGAAGTAAAGTCAAATCTTCATCATCTACTTTACCATCTTGGTTCATATCCACTCTTTTTTTCTCATCTTCACTAAAGCTTAGAGTATTTGCAATATATTTTTGTAACAAGACTAGATCATTAATGTTAACCTTACCGTCGTTATTTACATCTCCTAATATATATCCAAAATCAACTATTTCCTTTAAGTAATCTACATCGATTTGTGAAATAACACCATCACCATTAATGTCTGCTGCTTTTTGTTGTATTTCAGTAAATGTCACTTCATTATTTATTTTCCTTGTAATTAAGCCATAATCATCATCTGTTATTTTAAAATCTTGATTAACATCCCCTGTTATATAACCATTTTGTACATATTCTCCGACATATTTTTTATCTATCTCATCTATATTTCCATCCTTGTTAATATCATAAGTTTCTTTTTCAGAATCTGTAAGGGTTCCTGTACCATCAATGTATTTTTGTATTTTATCTAAGTCTTCTGATTTAAATTTTCTTTCTTGTTCATCTGGATTTCCAATTTTTAATATAATAGTCGTTGTATCTGACCTATATCCAAGTGCATCTATAGCATACACCTCTATTTTATATTTCATTCCATCTTCAAAGAAGCCCGTATCTTTTTCCAAACTAGTATCTTCTGTTGTCTCTTTTGTAGATGTTGCATTATTACTAAGATTAGTTATTTTCCATTTATATTTTGAAATACTGTTAGCTGCACCTGAATCTTCACTACTAAATGCAGTAGATTTTGCCTTTATTGTTTTGTTTATAAATTCTGATTTAGGTAGTGTTTTTTCCTCGTTATTAGTTAAATTCTCATTATCAAAAGATATAACTGGTGCCCCTGGTGCTTGCATATGTCCTTTATATGTTGCATCAATATTTTTCCAAGCATTGTTTTTTATAATACCACCATATTCAACTGAAATTCTATCCTTTTTTGATGCAGGAATAATTGTATTAAACAAAGAGCCTGCTAGTGTCATATTACTATTTTTAACTCTAACATATATTTCATCCTTAGCATTTAATCTATATATATTATTTTTTATTGTTTTTTTCATTAAACTACTATCTATAGTATTTTCTTCAATAGTATTAAAAATATCACTACTATAATCTATATAGCTATCTTCTGTATATACGTCAGTATCACCTTCAGGTAATAATACCTTTCTGTGAGCCTCAACCTGAATATCATATACATTACCAGTATTTGCAAGCTCAGTTACAAATTTGTTATACATATTTTGATCAATATATCCATTGTTCATAACCTGATCTGCAAACGTTGAAGTTGCTTTTAATACCAAGTTATATGACATATCATCCTGTCTTTCAAAAAAATTATACAAAGGGAAAATTACTATAAGAAGTACTAACAAAATTATCGTTATTATTATACTTAAATTATCTTTCATACACTAATTTTCCCCCCTCCTTCTATTTTTCATACTTTTATTTGCTACACCTTATTTTTACATACACAGTTTTAGTATTTGGATTTTCTGCCTCATATTCTAGATAAAATTTATTATATCCCTTTAGTTTTTCCTCTATCTGACTATTAGTCAAATTATCGTTACCTTCTGTTCCTAAATATATGTTTTCTCTATTATTTTCAAGTACAATACTAACATCATAATTTACATCTGCATTATTATTTGATTGTCCTCCATATAGATCTTTTTTTATATAGTTAAAATAGTATGATAGGACATCATCTCTAGTTAAAGGTAAAACCTGAGTATTACCATCATATATTTCTGTTCCATCACTTACTGTATTTATAATTGAGCCATTAAAACCTTGTGAATATTCATAAGCTGAATTTGCATATCTATTAATACCTAAAAACAACATTATGGATAAACTCAAAGCAATTACAAATATAAATACATAAGTTGCAGTGTATAACAAAGTATTTGTTGATTCATTCATTATATCATCGCTCCTATTCTACTTTATTTTATATAAAAACCTACAATGACATGTCCATCACTTAGCTTCATCACATAAGTGGTATATTTCTTATTTGCCTCATCTAAATTACCAACACTTAATCTACCTTCATCTTCTGTAACATTTAAACTTCTATTTAAAGCCTCTATTGCATTCTTTGTATTTACTTTATTATTTTCTGCAGCATCCAATTTACGGTTATTATCTCCAACTACAGCTGATATATTACTTGTTGTAACAATAACAGAGCCATTATCTATATACTTTTTTGCAGTATTTAATAAATCAAGTTTTGTTTTTACAGTGCCATCATACTCATCGAATTCATCAACAGCAGACTTAATTGAAGTATCTGTTTCATATACTTGCTTGTATACATTTATAATCTGGTTAACAGAATATAACACTGCACTTGCAATCATCATTGTAACAATAAGACTAACAGCTATAACAAGAGCTTTATTTGACATATAATCCAATGGTATGATTCACCTCCAAATCTATTTTATCATCTAATCAATATAACTATTTAAATTTCTGTACTCTTCCTCTTGAATTGTACCTCCATAATTTATATATACACGAGTATTATTCTCTGTACCACCAACTCCAAGAGTAAATGCATTAAACAATACAGTAGCAATGGTAACATTTTCATTTCTAACTCTTACGTTAAATTCATCACCCTTATTCATCGTATATATTTTATTCTCATTATTTATCTGAGATGTAATATTCCCTGAATCATCTTTACTTACATTATAATTTGCATACATATACGGAATAACTGGAATATCTTCTAAATTCATATTTGAATATTCAAAAGTTGTCATTTCAGAAAAAGGTTTTGTATCATCATTATTTTTAATAACACTTAATATCTGTTTTTCAGAATACTTTACTTCAGATGTACTATATGACAACTTAGCATTAGTTGATGCAGGGTTACCATTGAGCCAATCAATATATTCTGAATAATCCTTTTTAAATTTTATCTCACCATTATCATTATATAAATAATAAGCTGGAGTATATTTTTTTGAAACATGTTCCATTTTAACTTCATAAACATTTCCTGTAGATGAAAGCCTTGTAACAAAATCATTATACATTTCTTCTGAAATATATCCTTTTGCTGTTACATTATCAACAAAATTACTAGTTATTTTTAAAGCAAGAGAATATGATATATCATCTAATTTTTCAAAAGTAATGTAAAGTGGTAGTATAAAAAATATTAAAATAGATATTAATACTGAAAATACTCTTTGTAAATTATCGTCCATATTCCCTCCTTATTTTTTTATTGTCCCTCTATTTCAATTAAAGTCCCAACTTTATCTCCGGTCAAATGTTGGTTTTCTGTACATTTAATTTTAAATTTTTGATCTAACAATATGTTATTCATAACATATTTATAACTTGCTTCATCATGATTTATATTAAACCTTGAGTATGAAGTTGTAGCTTTTGATTTATATCCCTCATATACATCAATTACCTTCATTACCCTAATATTAACTTCTACATCGTCTTTATCATAAAAATAATTAATAAGATTCTTAACATCTGCACCCGTAATATATGAATTTCCAGTAACATTTTCTGTTCCAGAAACCAAAAGATCTTGAATACTTTGTTCATAATTTGCAGCAAAATCTTGTCCACGCCCAACATTAGATGCCAACTGTTTTGCTGAGTTATAATACATTAAAACTGCTGAAATTGTAGCAACCGCAAGTAAAGTGCTTACACCTATTACAATAGCTCTAATTGGAGCACTTTCGTCCATGATTTTACCACCTCACTTTAAATTTTATATATATAATATACACTTTAAGAAATTAATTTGCTTTAATTATACACGTTTTCCACATAAAATTAATTTTTTAAACTACATATTAGTAGTAAAGGTATATAACTATATATTCGTATATAATTATATACCTTTAAACTATGCCTTTAATTCCACTCTATTGTAACAGTTCCATTGTCTAAATCTTGTGTAACAGTTCCTGTATACATTTTTGTAGCTGTAGCTGAAGTGGCATCGTTAATTTCAGCTGTAGTCTTTTTTTCTACACCACTAATCATAATTGTAATACTAGCTGCATCATCTCTATTTTTTAATTGAACAGCTGCTGTTCTTACTTGTGCTCCTGACATTTTTTTCCCATTATATTGTTCAAAAAGATCATTTTGTAAACTTGCAGATATACCATTTACTTGAGCTTGACCTTTATTAAGTAGGTTTTGACCCATACCAGTTATTAACATTACGGCTGCAATTATAATGATTGTGATGAAAAGGCCAACACCAATCATAATAGCTTTTTGTGCGTTATCCATAATTTATATATCCCCCTTTATACATATATAATATCCACCTAAATGGTGTGATATCCAATTTAATTATTGTCTTACTAGAAAGACATCTTTGTAAAGTAATTCATCATTTGCATTATTGATACAATCATAAGTGGAGCTACTAGGTATCCACCTATAAGTAGTACCATTGGTGTAAATCCAAGTACTTTACCAATAGTTGTTTTCTTCTTGATTAACCTTTCGTTTCCTTCTTTTCTTCTTTCATAGAAGAAAGCTCTTTCCGTTTCTAGTTCATCAAATGCGTCCCTTATTGGTATTCTTTCAACCGCTGATTGTAATTGTTCTACAATTCTTTGGAAATCCTTGTAAGGTACGGCTTCTTTTAAATCTTCCAATGCCTCATATGCACCAGCTTCATAGTTATTTAAACAAGTTGAAATTGGTTCTTTGAATGCATAAGAGAACCTACACAACCATTCTAATATTGTTTGAACATCAATTCTATCTATATACATAAGCATAAGAATAATTGACTGAAATTGCATTATTTCATTTTCTTTTTCCATTTCACGTATTTTATTACGTATAAACAACATAACTGACGGTGCATAGTATGCAATAAATGCTAATATAAACGATGTAAGTACTTGCCAGAATTTAATATATGAATTCTTTACACTTTGTATTTTGTTATATACTCTTGCTACCTCATCTGCATCAGCCTTACCCGTTACAGGATCGGTAAATTCCATTTCTAGTTGTTCCTTAGTTACATTTTTGTTTTTGTACTTATCAATATATGTTTTGTCTCTTTCGTTAATTGCTTGTGCAGCTTGCTCCTGAGTTTCAGTAAGTTGTCCAAATGATAGAAATTCATCACTTATTTTTTCATAAGTAGCTTTTATATCTATACGTGTTATATTAAACATTAGAATAAGTGCTAATATAAATGTGACAAAAGCTGCAGTTATTTTATTTACATATAACCATTCAATTGTAAGGTATGAATTTGTATTTTTGATAAGTATTGTTTCATTCCTATTTTTTCTTGTATGTGGTCTTGATTTAAATGCATCAACTATTTGTTTAATAATAGGTACCTTGTATAATTTGTCCTGCCATCTTACACTAGCAACCCTATCAAATTTGATTTGTTCTGAATCTTCTTTTACAATTCTTAACATCAAATATGATACAAATATTGATATTATAATTAATGATTGCATTATAAAACCAAAACTACTGTTATAGAAGTTTGAAAGTGCTGGGAAGTTTGATTCTGCCCAAGCTTGTAACGGCTTTATACATACAAGTGGTACTACTGCAATTACATTTAAACTTCTAAACATATAATTTATTTTATCTTGTTTTAATATTTCAAGGTAAATTTCTTGCAAAATATTGTTTAAGTTTTTTAGATAAACTGATGTACCATCAATTTTTCTATCACCTAAGTCATAAGTTAAATATGATATACCTGCAAATAATTTTAGAAATCTATTTGGTGCACTATCATAATACTTTTCTAGCTCTACCTCTGGATTATCTGAAATTATTGCTTCTTTAATACGTCTAAGTTGAGGTCCTATCTCTTTATCTCCAAGTTCATCTATAACTGTAGAAAATGCTTCATCAATCATCCCATGTTCATGGAACGCATGCCTTATTGTTGTAAATGCGTCTGGCATTTGTCTTAATATTTTATTTGAGACAGATGTTATACCAAGATCAATCATTTTTTCTGCTATAATTAGAACTCCAACTATAACAATTAAAGTCATATATAAATCATTTACTAAATTTATTAATACAAATAATGATATGAATATGAATATTACTGCAAATAACATATATTTACCAGTTCTTCTTCTTAACTCATATTCCGTATAATCATTTGTCATTTCAAGTTTTAATCTTGTCTTTTTTGTATAATATTTTATTACTGGCATTTTTACAAAAGTCATATATACTATTTGATATAGTCTATCTAAAATATCTTTAAAACTAGACTTATTTTTTACCATTAAATTATCTTTTGCAAAAAGTGCTGAATTTTTTTTGTACTTATGTTTTATAATTCGTAAATACAAAAGTAAAACGAGTATCCCAATTAAAGAAAAAGCTAGTAAACCTATTGCAACATATGTAATATTCATACTATCACCTCCAAGCTGCATCTATGAAGTTATCAAAACTTCTTACATCTTCTGGTGACATATTATCTCTCATTGATTTTATATTTTCTTCACTTATTGGGTTTACAAATACATATTTTCCATCTTGCCATTCAACAATATTTCTATATGTATAGTTACTTGTTTGTGTCATATGTTCAAAATACTCAACTGCATTGTCCATAAAGCTATCAAGTTTTTTGTCCATATCTTTTACTTTCCTATAATCATTGTTATATGAGAATTTTTTATCAAGAGGAATACACTCTGTTATTCTTTCTATATATCTTGTACCATCGCTTCCTCTTTTTAAATGTATATCAAAGTTTATAACTGATACAACCTGTACTTCAGCTACATCTTCAGATTGGAACATACCAATTTTTAGAAGTGAGTTTCTAAGTGCAGTTATTAAGTTTGGAAAAGTTTTAGCATGGTGAGTAAATAGTGTAAATTTAGAGGCAACCTGTGCCATTTGAATCATCCAAGCAGCAACGGGATCTGTTGCAACCTCACCTAGGATATTAACTCCACCATCTGTTTTCTTTTGAACATCCAAACCTTCTTGTCCACTTATTGTTTCTGTCTCTCTTAAAGACAAAATATTATGATAAGGGTAAATTTTTCTTAAATGTAATTCAAATGCTGTTTCCTGTACACGAATAGTAATAGTTGGGTATAAATATTTCATTATAGCCATTAGTAATGTTGTTTTACCACAACCCTGCTCACCTGTTATTGCAGTTACCCTTGCACCTCTTACTAAATATTTTAATAATTCAATTACATTTGCTTTATTTTCATGTATTAAAAGCTGTTCTGCAGATATAAGTGTTGGCGGAGCAAATTTTCTTACGAAGAATGCCCAAGATTCTGAGAAATTTGGACGTAAAACAACGATACGAGATCCATCTTTCATTTCATTTATCTTGTAACCAACAGATTCAGATAACTGTCCAGGATTGTTATATTTATATATATTTTGACACACTCTTTTTAGTTCAGATTCACTACCAAATGACAAGAAAGATAAATATGTAGATTTACCTTTATAGAATATCCAAACACTATCGTATGACATTGGAATTTTTCTTTCTTTCATTTGCTCTAAGTAATCTTCCATACCAACAACTTGATCCAAGAATGAAGGCGGAATACCAGATACACCACCAGATACACCATCTATATTCATATCACGAATATCATCTACAACGCTATATCCTTTGTATCCTTGATATACCCTTTGTACTACAATTTCCAATTTATCTTCAAAAGATAATGTATCAGGAGTTACTTCGTTTTGGAATATTTGATGTATTTCTGCTGCAGTTATTACATAAGATGGAACTTCTGGATCAAACTCGTATTTAGGAACATCAAGATTATATTTTGTTATAATCTCAGTTAAAGCCTCAGCTTTATATTGTTTTTTATACAAGTGAAGCAAAATTTCAAATTCATCTTGTGGAGTTAACTCATCAAAATTATCAAATGAAATTGCATTACTTATATTTGAATTGTTTACTTTGTATGTATTTCTTAATAAATCAAACATTAAAGTTTTTACATATTTTTTATCACTAGAATCTGCATATCCTGCACCTTTTAATGCTTTTTTTAGTTCATATTTAACATTTTTTCTTCTTTCAAATTCCTCTTCAGAAAGTGCCAAATCATAAAGATTCATTCTTGTGATTTCATCAAATTGTTTCTTTATAAATGCCTGCATATTAGGAATACTATACTTTTCTCTAGCTCTTTCAAACTCTGAACGTTTGCTATCATCGTCAGGTCCGCTTTTTTTTACCTTATATACTATAAAGCCTACTACAAATGCAACAAGTAGAACTATAAGTATAATATTAAAAACAAATGCAACTGACATATTTTCACCCCTCTTATTTTTTATTTATCTTCTATTTTTACTTTAATTTTCTTTAATCTTAGCCATTTCTACAATTTGATTTGTAATATTTAACGTTTGAAATATGAAATTCCCGTTATAATCCTTTGGATCAGCATTTATGTTTTTATATAAAAAATCAACAACAGCACCTGAATTACATGCATCTGCAAACATATAATTATGTGGTACAGTAAATATTGGATCTTTTACTCTATACTTCCATCTAATATTCATTACATTATACTTAGATGATTGTTCATAATCTGCAATTACAATTATTTTTTGCTTATCTTTTAGAATTTCATTTGTTGATATAAAATTAAAGAAATTACTAAATTTTACAGCGTCCTGGTTTATAACGCACACAACGATTTCCGCATCAGATATTGTATCTTTAATAGTTTTTTTACTAAAATTTTTAGGCATGTCTACAAAAACTAAATCATATATTTCGTCTGCTTTTCTTGTCATATATGGAAGATTATTTATAATTTGATTATATCCATCAACATCATCAGCATTCATTCCATATAAGACATCCAATCTATCTTTTAGTACTGGCTTTGCATAGTTTTGTATAGAATCTGCAGTAAGTTTATTACTTGAAACAAGTCTAATCAAAGCATTTATTCCTATATTTGAACTTTCAAAAACTCCACTTTGTTTAAGTTCATCATATGGTGTAAAAGAAGATTCCATTTTGCATGAATGGAAATTTGCTTGCATAAGCAAACTAGAAACTTTATGAGTCATACCCATTAGTGTACTTACTGCGACTGCCGTGTGAGTGTTTCCAGTCATACTTTCATATGGACTCCAAAATACAACTCTTGACATTATTACTTCCTCCTTTTTATTTGAGTTAATACCTTTTTAGCATTAACATCTCCCATTATTTCTGCCGCAAGATCTGCAAGAATTGCCATATACAATTTAGAATGTTTTTTCGTTTCTATACTTCCACTAAATTGTGAATCTATATCTGCAAGTTTATCTTGTTCATCTAATGGAACTTCATAATCTGGTTCTTTCCATTTTACTTCATATTCCTTTATTTTTTGGTCGAAATAATCATCTGCAGCCCTTGATATGTATGATTTATACAAAACTTTTGTCATTGCAAGTTCTGAACCACCTTCAGCATCAAATACTTTCATTGCCTTTATTATTTCCTTATTTTTTTCTATAGAAAGGACACTAGTATCAATAAAAAAGTACTTTTTATCGATACCTTTAGTCCTAAATAATTCATAAGATCTAGCACTATCCATATCGATAATCACAAAGTCATATTTATTTATATCAATACCTTGTTCAGAAGCGTAGCTCTCAACATCACGAATACTATCAAATCCAACAGCAAAATCTATATCGCTATATTGAGTTATATATGCCCTGCCCATATTACTTAGGGCAGGAACTATATATTTTAGTTTTCTATCTAGTGTTGCATCAACTACTAGTACTGATTTGTCCATTACATTAATTGCTTTTGCAAGATTCATAGCAAAGTCGTATTTATCAACATATCCAATTAATCCAATTACTTGCATTTAATTTCCTCCTTGTATAAATAATCTTTTGTAAAATTATAACTTATTCTTTTCTTACTCTTCAGTAGTTCCATTTAATAAAGCTGTTCTTTGATTTTGTTGAGTTGTTATAGAAGTTTGTGCTCCACTAACTATATTACTATAATTATCTTCATTATCAGATTTGTAACTACTTAATCCACTTTCAATTGTTCTTCTTGAATCTTCACTTAATTTTTCTTTTGCTTGTGATAGAATATTTTCATTTGTTTTCATAAGATTCATAACTTGTGAATTTGGTTGGTAATTTTCTGAAACTCTAGTTGCTGCTGAAGCAAAGTTTTTATATTTTACAATTAAATCAAACATTTTCTCTGTAAACTCATCAGCATCTGCATCTTGTAGAGTATCTAATTCTTTTTCGATTTCCTCAGAAACATATCCTTTAGCTGTCGTAGTTGCTTCTTCTGATAAATTTGTTTGTGATGTTGCATCTGTATATTTTGTCGCATATAGTTTTGAACCTTGGTTTAAATATGAATCAACTGTTGCACTGCTAAGTAACAATCTCTCATCTTCAGCCATATTTATCCAAAATGTTTTTCCAATAATATTTTCAACTTTCTTTTGAGCTAATACAACATAGTCTGTACCATTAGGGAACATTATTCTTATATCAACATAATCTCCAATATTAAGATCAGTTGGCATAAGTACTGTATTTATTTCTTGAGATCTAACATCAGCAGCCACGATTTCAGATGTAACCATTGAACTTAGAACTGGAACATTTGCAGCAATATTATATTTTGCCACGCTTCCAACTACCTCATTTGTAGACTTTGCCGCACCATTTGGCACTGTATTTTTATTTATATTTTTGGCAATAGTTACCATGTCATTTGTTATGACCTCACCTTGGATTATATCCCTCTTACAAACAACAACATCTTGTGTGTATTTTTGATTATATCCCTTATTCGTACCTTTTTCATAGCTCTTCATCGTACTAATAGACCACCATAATGTAAGTCCAATTCCAACAACACCAATAGCTGCACCAATAACAACTCCTTGCATCATCTTCCTCTTAATTTGACTCATTCCTATCATATGTTTCAACCTCCAAATTATCATTTTTTTATGTTATAACTAAAATATAACTTATCGTATCTAGTATATATTTTTATACAAAAAAAATCAACACGTAGAGAAAAAAAATTATTTGAAAATTCAAAATGAAATATATTTGAAACATAAATGTAATTGTTATGAAATTTGCAATTATTTTTTAACATTTTATTACAAAAAACGGCAGGAATAAATATTACTCCTGCCTATATAATTTATATATTTACTATCTAACCTTTCTTTATCAAATAATGTCTTACAGCCTCTTTAATATATGCTAATAAATCTGACTTAGGTGCATCTTTTGAAATTACAAGCTTACTTTCACCAATTTTCTCATTAGTCTCCCTATTAAATATCTCAATATTTCCAACTTCATCACCACTTGAAAGGGGAGCTGTTAAGTTTTCGTTATACGATATTTTCTCTATAGTGTCCACTTTAGCCCCTTTATCTGCAAGTATAGTAACTTTATCTTTTATTGAAACATCAAAAGTTTCATTTACACACTTATTAATATTTATACTTCCAGTTATTACCCCACTTTCACATATATTTTTAACTTCGTAATTTGCAAAGCCATAATCTAATAGTTGTTTTACTTCTTCAAGTCTTACTGCACTAGATGGTGCCTTCATTACAACTGCTATAAAAGATGTACCATTTCTAGTAGCAGTACCTGATAAATTAAATAACGCCTTAGATGTTGAACCAGTTTTAAGTCCCGTTGCCCCCTCATAAAAACGAATTAATTTATTCGTACTATTTAATCCAAAGGTACCATCTCTTAGTGTGTCTTGCCAAATAGATGTATATTTTAATATGTCTGGATGTTTAGTAATGAGTTCTCTAGACATTATAGCTATGTCTTTTGCAGTCGTATAATGTCCCTCTTCATCTATTCCATGTGAATTTTTAAAACAAGTATTTTGCATTCCAAGCTCTTTTGCTTTATCATTCATCATTTTAACAAAATTTTCTTCACTTCCACCAATTTTTTCAGCCATTGCAACAGTAACATCATTTGCACTAACAACACATATAGCTTTTAAAGCCTCATCTACTGTAAGTTCTTCATTTTCTTTAAACCATATTTGTGAACCACCCATTTTAGATGCTTTAGCACTGCATTTTACTTTATCTTGATAAGTCATTTTTCCGTGAATCTATTTGTTCCATTGTAAGAAGTATGGTCATAACTTTAGTAACTGACGCAGGTAACAACTTTTCATTCTCATTATTGGCATAAAGAATTTTTCCAGTTGTAGGCTCCATAAGTACTTGTGATTCAGATTGAAAGTTAAACTCTGGAGCACTTGCAATAGTACTTATACTACTTACCTTTGTTTCTTTATTTTTATTTACTGGATATGTATACGTAACCGCACTAACTGTTGTAAAAATTAACATCAAAAAGAATGTAGAGATAATACTTATTTGTATTTTCTTTTTCAAACTAACCACCTCAAAAAATCGAATAATATAACTATTACATTATATTATTCGACATTTATTTTATGAATGATAATTTTTAACGAACAAATTGTTAATACAAACTATCCTATTTAATAATATTTAGTTTGTATTTATCACGCCTATACCATTAACAGTGATATAACTGTATAACTTTTATTTTCCAATCCTTTTTCGTAAGCAAACTTATCTCCTATTAATGCCATATCTTTTTTGTATTCTAATATCTCTAATACTTAATTATCTATTATAAAATAACAGATAAATTTTCTAGATTATTCCCTTTAAATTCCAGTTTAACAACGCATGGTGATTTCATATCTAAAACAATTTCATCTTTATATACAAGTTTTATTTCTTCATTTAGTTTGCACCAATTCATTAATAAAAATTTTAACGCAGCCCCATGACTTACTATTGCAATTTTTTTACCCTTATTTTCAGTTAGTATTTTAGTTAATGCATCTGTCATTCTTTTATTTACTTCAACTCTGCTTTCTCCACCAACATTTTTTAAATTCTTATCTAGTAACTGTTCTTCTGTAAACGAATGCTTTTTATTTTTTCCTAACTCTTTTAATAAACTTAAATCACCTAATTTTCTCTCATTTAACTTATCGTCTATATTGATTTCTATATTATTATTATCTGCTATATATTTTGATGTAGAAATAGCTCTAACATAATTACTAGACCATAAAACGTTTATATTACTTAGTTCCTCTAAATCAGCCAATTTTTGTGCTTTCTTTTCACCAAGCACAGATAAAGTTATTTTCTCATTATTTATTTGTTCATTTTCCGCTATATATTTTTTCCCTTTTATTTTTAATTGTTCTGAATGTCTTATTAAATAAACTATTGTTTTATTCAAAATTTTATCACCAATAAAATTATATCAAAAAAAATTATCTTGTACAAGAATATAACATAACTTTATATTTGTTATTTGAATTTTTATTGCAGTATTATTTATTACTTAAGAATTGCAACATATCGTCATATCCTTTTTTTTCAAATTAACTACCTCAAAAAATCGAATAATATAACTATTACATTATTATTATCCGACTTCTATTAAATTATAATATATATTTATTTTTAAATAAATTTTTTTGTCATTT
>USJA01000002.1 GCA_900554875.1 uncultured Clostridium sp.
TCTATTAATTAATTTGTTATTTGCTATAGTTTTGCTATAGTTAATATATATAATATAAAAATAAGGAGGAATTTTTTATGAAACAATACTTAGAAATAGAATCTATTTATGCAAGAGAAATATTAGATTCAAGAGGAAATCCAACTGTAGAAGTTGAGGCTATTGTAGAAGGAGGATTTGTAGGACGTGCTGCAGTTCCATCTGGTGCTTCTACTGGTGCTTTTGAAGCAGTAGAATTAAGAGATGGAGATAAATCAAGATATCTTGGAAAAGGTACAACAAAAGCAGTAGATAATGTAAATGATATTATTGCTCCTGAAATAGAAGGAATGAATGCTTTAGATCAAGTTGAAATAGATAAAGCAATGATTGAACTTGATGGTACTGAAAATAAAGGAAAACTTGGTGCAAATGCTATACTAGGTGTATCACTTGCTGTAGCAAGAGCAGCTGCTGAAGCTTTAGGAGTAAGTTTATACAACTATTTTGGTGGTGTAAATGCTAAAGTTTTACCAGTTCCAATGATGAATATATTAAATGGTGGTAAACACGCAGACAATAGTGTTAATATCCAAGAATTTATGATAATGCCAATAGGTGCTGAAAGTTTCAAAGAAGCTCTTAGATGGTGTGCTGAAGTATTCCATAACTTAAAATCAGTATTAAAATCAAAGGGACTTGCAACTTCAGTTGGAGATGAAGGTGGATTTGCTCCAAATCTATCTAAAGATGAAGAAGCTTTACAAGTAATAGTTGAAGCAATTGAAAAAGCAGGATACAAACCAGGAGAAGACTTTAAAATTGCAATTGATGCTGCTGCGACTGAAATGTATGATGAAGCTAAGAAAAAAGGTGAAGAAGGAAAATACTATTTCTGGAAATCAGACAAAATGTACACTTGTGAAGAAATGGTTGCTTTCTGGGAAGATTTAGCATCTAAATATCCAATTATATCTTTAGAAGATGGTCTTGCTGAAGAAGATTGGGAAGGATGGAAATTACTTACAGAAAAACTAGGAAATAAAATTCAATTAGTAGGTGATGATCTATTTGTTACAAATACAAAAAGATTACAAAAAGGTATTGATATGAAAGTTTCAAATTCAATCCTTATCAAACTTAACCAAATAGGAACAGTAACTGAAACAATAGATGCTATATCTATGGCAAATAGAGCTGGAATGACAGCTGTAGTATCTCACAGATCAGGTGAAACTGAAGATACAACAATTGCAGATTTAGTTGTTGCTATGAATGCAGGACAAATTAAAACTGGTGCTCCTTCAAGAACTGATAGAGTATGTAAATATAACCAATTATTAAGAATCGAAGAAGAATTAGGATCTGTAGCTGAGTATGCAGGTAAAAAAGCATTCTTTAATTTAAAATAATTATATAAAATATTCCCAAGTAAATTTATTTGCTTGGGAGATTTATTTATATGCAAGCAAGGTACAAAAAAATAATAAAAAAATATATATCAATTGACACCAAGAGTAAAATATAATATACTATAATAGATAAAATTACTGTTGTATTTTGTCACAGTTTTTGTATAGGGGGAAAAAATGAAAAGGAAAAACGTATTAAAGGTTGTAGCAGCATTTATGCTTGTTACCATTATATCAGTATCAACTTGTATATTTGCAGATGTTGGAAACATAAACAGATACGATAGTGGATCATCATCTAGTAGTTCACATTCTAGTAGTTCTTCTAGCTATTCAGGTTCTTCGTATTCTGGAAGTTCACACTCAAGCTCTAGTAGTGATGGAGGTTCAATATGGGGACTTTTGATAGCAATTGTAGCTATAGGAATAGTTGTATTTGCAGTTGGTAAATCTAAAGGAAAAATAAATAACTTAAAAGATATGACTGATTTAAATAAAGTTGGAGATATATTGAATGATTTAGCAAATGGATCTTCAAATTCATCAATAAAAACAAATACAAAAGGTATTGCAGATGAAATTAGACAGACTGATCCAGAATTCTCAGAAGAAAAATTCTTATCTTGGACAAAAGATGTCTTTGTTAAATTACAAGCAGCATGGACAGCAAGAGATTGGAAAATTATTAGACCATTTGAGTCAAATGAATTATTTGAACAACATAATGCACAGTTACAAGAATATATTAATAATAATAGGATAAATATGATAGAAAGAGTTGCAGTAGAATCAGCAGAATTAATGAGCCATAAAGTAGATGGAGATAAAGAAATGGTTGAAGTATACTTAAAAGCTGTTATGAAAGACTACATTATAGATGCTACAACTAAGGAAGTTGTTGAAGGAAATAAAAATACAGATTGGCATATGAAATATAAACTTACATTTGTAAGAAAAAATGGTGTAAAAACTCATGCCGGAACAAGTAACAAATCAACAACTAACTGTCCAAATTGTGGAGCACCAACTGAAATAACATCAGCAGGACAATGTGAATATTGTGGAAGTGTTATAACAACAGGTGAACATGATTGGGTACTTTCAGGACTTGAAGGAATAAAATAATAAATAAAAAAATAAGGGCTAAGTTATTTAGCTTAGTCCTTAATTAATTTAAGGAGGAATAAAAATGGGATTAATTAAAGCAGCGGTAGGAGCAGTAGGCTCTACTTTACATGATCAATGGAAAGAGGCAATAAGATGTGAAAATATGCCAAATGATGTATTAATGGTAAAAAAGACTACACCAAATGGAGTTATTTCAAATGGAAGTACTGTTATCGTAGGACCTGGACAATGTGCTATTATATATGATAATGGTAGAATTGTAGATGCATCTGCAGAAGAAGGTGTATATACATTTAGTGATTCATCAACACCATCACTATTTGCAGGACAATTTGGTGGAATGTTTAAAGAGATGTGGCAAAGATTTACATATAATGGTGCAACAGCTAAACAACAAGCTGTATTTTTCTTCAATATAAAAGAAATATTAGATAACAAGTTTGGAACACCAGCTCCAGTACCATATAAAGATTGGGGCCATCCAATAATGAATGCAAGAACTAATTCATATCTTGCAATGAGTGTTGAAGTAAAATGTTTTGGTAAATATACATTTAGAATTTCAGATCCATTCTTATTTATGTCACAAATAGCTGGAACAGCTGATGTATACAGAAAAGCTGATTTAGTAGAACAAATGAGATCTGAAGTTATAGGAGCGTTCTCTAATGTAATGAACAGCTTAGGAAGTGATAAATATAAAATAGAAGTACTTGAACTTCCAAACAAAACTGATGAAATAAAGAAAATAATGGATGAAAATGTATTTGACGAACCAATTAGAAAAAGAGGTATCTCACTTGTTTCATTTATTGTTGAAAGTCTAACTTTAGATGATAAATCTAAAGAGAAAATTGATAATTACGAAATTGGTGGAGATGCATATCAACAACAAGGTGTAATGACTGGTGCATACGCAAATGCTGTTCAAAATGCTGCTAGTAATTCAAATGGTGCAGCAAATGGATTTATGGGAATAGGTATGATGAATATGGCAAGTGGAAATGCTTTTGGTGGCGTTGCAAATGGAAATGGTGCAGCTCCAATGACACCACAACAAGATGCTGCTACAAAAGCTCAAACACCTGTAAAACCAGAAGTTCCAGTTGAAGCTCCAGCAACACCTGAGGTGGCAGAGGAAAAACCACAAAATAGTTCTTGGAAATGTTCTAAATGTGGAGCTGAGAATAATGGTAAATTCTGCACAGAATGTGGTGAGAAAAAAGTAGAAGCTAAGTTCTGCACAAATTGTGGAAATAAGCTTGATTCAGATGCGAAATTTTGCCCAGAATGTGGAACAAAGGCATAAGATATAACTAATAATATATATATAATTTAAAATTTCATTTAGAGATACATAAAAATGGAACCTTATTAAGCTATGACAAAATGGTTTGTTGCCATTTGTCTCCTTTCTAAAAGGTTACGAAAGGGTTAATAAATAAGTGTTAAAGCAACTAGAAGGCAGCTTGAGGTTGTCTTCTTCTTTTGTGTATAAAATTATCATCTATTAATAAAATAATAATAGCACAGCTGGAAATTGCGATTCTTGATAAATATATCGGACAAATTTAAGATAAATGAGTGGATACAGAAATTTAAGTAAATAAAAAACAAGGTCTTAAAAGTGAATTTTTAGGACTTTATTTTTTTACTAAAAATCATGCAAAATTAATGATAAAATTCAAAGATAAAAAAAGTAAGAACAAAGTTTCGCAAAAGTATTGAAAAAGATTAAAAAATATGGTATAAATGTAGAAAATAAATTAGAAATCCAAATGTCTAGAAATAGTAGACATTTGAGAAAAAGAGGTAATCATGGAGCAAAATAATGAATTAAAATTATTTGAAGATAAAAAAATTAGAGCAAAATGGGATGAAGAAAAAGAAAAATGGTATTTTTCGGTCGTAGATGTGGTTGCAGTTTTAACAGATAATGATTATCAGTCAGGTAGAAAATATTGGAAAACATTAAAAATGAGATTAAATAAGGAAGGAAGTGAGTTGGTAACAAATTGTTACCAACTGAAAATGCAATCATCTGATGGAAAGTATTATAATACTGATGTAATGGATGTAAAGAAAATTTTAAGATTAATTCAATCAATACCATCTAAAAAAGCAGAACCATTTAAACTATGGTTAGCTCAAGTAGGAAAAGAACGAATAGATGAAGCATATGATCCAGAAATAGCAATAAATAGAGCATTAGATATATACAGAAAAAAAGGATATTCAGAAGAATGGATAAATCAAAGGTTAAAAACAATAGATATAAGAAAGGAATTTACGGATGAACTAAAAGAAAAAGGAATAAGCGAGGCAAAAGATTTTGCAATATTAACAAATATTTTAACACAGGCTTGGAGTGGACATTCAGTAAAAGAATATAAAAATTTAAAAGGTTTAAAAAAGGAAAATTTACCAGATAATATGACTAATATGGAATTAGTACTTAATATGCTAGCAGAAACATCTTCTACAGAAATTTCAAAAAGTAAAAAAGAAAAAGGATTTATGGAAGCACAAGACTCTGTCATAGAAGGGGGAAATATAGCCAGAGTTGCGAGAGAACAATTAGAAAGAAAGACAGGAAAAAAAGTTGTATCTGATAAAAATGCTAAAGAAATAAGGAAATTGAATTCTGGTAAAGAATAGTTTTTTGAAATCACAAGAAAAAATTTAGTATGTCTAATATTCTCGGTTATATTAGAAAATTTGCCAATCTCATATAAAAGAGATATAAAAAAAGCAATAAAAATTCTAAAGGAAAATAATTCAAAAGAAATATTTATATTTGGTTCACTTGTTAATGGAAACTATAATGAAAATTCTGATATAGATATAGCCGTTAGAGGATTAAGTCAAGATAAATTTTATAAAGTAGCTAGTATTTTGTTATTTGAGCTAGAAAATGAATTTGATCTTATTGATTTAGACGATGAACAAAATGGATTTTCACAAATATTATTAAAAATAGGAGGTTTACTTAAAGTTGGATGATAAAATAATAAAAGAACAAATTATGTTTAAAATTACAGAAATTGATAGATTATTTTTGGAGTATAAAGTAATTTTTGAGCGATTAAAAACATGCGATCCTGATTTGTTCGATACCACTATACTTGCAAGTATATTACACTCTTTTTATAATGGCATAGAAAATATTTTTAGTATAATTGCTAAAAATATTGATAAACATGTACCTAATGGTAATAAATCACATCAGGAACTATTGTTACAAATGCTTAATTCAAATAATTGTAGAACAAGAGTTATTGATGAAAAACTTTATTTAAAACTAAGGGAATACGCTACATTTAGACATTTTTATAGACACGCTTATTCTTATCAAATAAACTGGGAAAAAATGCAACCACTTGTAATAGATATTTTCGAAGTTTGGGATAATTTCAAAGAAAATTTAGGATATTTTCTTAAAATATTATAGATAAAAAATTATTAATAAAGAGGTGTATATATGGCAAAGTTATATTTTAGATATGGAACAATGGGATCTGGTAAATCAATTGATTTGTTAAAAGTTGCATATAATTATGAGGAAAGGAACCAAAAATGTTTGCTTATGGTTCCAAGTATAGATAACAGATATGGAGTTGGAAAGGTTACAACTAGAATTGGTATTTCAAGGGAGGCATATATAATAAATGAAGATACTAATATTTATGAATATGTATCATCTTTATCTGAAAAGCCAAATTGTATTCTAGTAGATGAATGTAATTTTTTAACTAAAAAACATGTAAACGAATTATCAGATGTAGTAGACTTTTTAGAAATTCCAGTTATATGTTATGGACTTAGGGCTGATTTTAAATGCGAATTATTTGAAGGTTCAGAGGAA
This sequence comes from uncultured Clostridium sp., assembly GCA_900554875.1. Lineage (GTDB taxonomy): Bacteria > Bacillota > Clostridia > TANB77 > CAG-465 > CAG-465. The sequence goes on from USJA01000002.1 coordinate 6,385, forward strand.
TTAATGGCAATAGCAGATAAAATTGAAGAAATAAAAACAATATGTGAATGTGGAAGAAAAGCAACTATAAATATGAGATATAAAGATGGAAAAGCAATAATTGACGGTGATAAAATAGTTGTTGGTGGAAATGAAATGTATAAAGCAGTATGCAGAAAATGCTATAAAAAGTATATAGAAAAATAGTTATATTTTTGTTATAAGTCAAAATTAGACAATTTTCTAATTTGACTTTTTTTTATTTTCGGTGTATAATATAAGCTATGTATATTGAGTTCGTGTTAAAATTATATTTTAGAATATAATAGTAGTAATACTATAATATATATTGATCGTGGTTAAGGTAAATTGAAAAGTAAATATTAAAGGAGGAATAATAATTTAATGGAAGACAAAAAAGATTACAAAAGAAAGGGGCAAACTGCGCCTTTAACAAAAAGAAATAATTCAAGTTCTAGAGGTAATAAAACAACTAGAACACCTAGAACAAATAGAAAAGATAAAAATGATGTATTAAATAATAAAGAGTTAGTAAAGGATACAAAGAAGAAATTATTAAAAAAGGGACCAAATGTTGAATTCTTAAATATGGATACAAAACCTGTTGTACCTAAATCATCTAAACTGGCTGTATTCACAGATGCTAAACTTAAAATAATTCCACTAGGTGGTATGAATGAAATCGGTAAAAATATGACTGTTTTTGAATACAAAGATGAAATAATAGTCGTAGACTGCGGACTTGCATTTCCAGAGGATGATATGTTAGGTGTTGATTTAGTAATTCAAGATATAACATACTTAGAAAGAAATAAAGATAAAGTAAAAGCTTTATTTATAACTCATGGACATGAGGATCATATAGGTGCAATACCATATTTCTTAAAGAAAATAAATGTACCAATTTATGGAACAAAATTAACATTAGGACTAATTAAAGCAAAATTGATAGAACATCACTTAGAAAAAAGTACAAAGCTAAAATGTGTAAAACCACGTGACGTTATAGCTTTAAAACACTTTAAAGTAGAATTTATAAGAATGACACACTCAATTGCAGATTCAGCAGGACTTGCAATAAAGACACCTGTTGGAACAGTAGTACATACAGGAGATTTCAAGGTGGATTATACACCAATAGATGGCAAACCAATGGATTTTGCAAGACTTGCAGAACTTGGTGAAGAAGGGGTAACGCTTTTAATGTCTGATAGTACAAATGCTCAAAGAGACGGATATACTATGTCAGAAAGTATAGTAGGACATGAATTTGATAAAATATTTACAAACTGTAAAAAAAGAATAATAGTTGCAACATTTGCATCAAATATACACAGAATGCAACAAATAATGAATGCTGCTGTAAAATGTAACAGAAAAGTATCAGTTGTTGGTCGTAGTATGGTAAATGTTCTTGCAGTTTCACAAGAACTAGGATATTTAGAGGTACCAGAAGGAACTATTATTGATATAGATAAAATAAATAACTATAATCCTGAAGAATTATTAATAATTACAACAGGAACACAAGGTGAACCAATGTCTGCACTTAGCCGTATGTCAGCAGGTGAGCACAAAAAAGTTCAAATAACACCAGATGATTTAGTAATTTTCTCATCATCTGCTATACCTGGTAACGAAAAATCAATTGATAAAGTAATTGATGAACTAGAAAAATTAGGTGCTGAAGTTATATACAATCAACTTGCAGATGTACACGTATCAGGTCATGCTTGCAAAGAAGAATTAAAATTAATGTTATCATTAGTAAAACCAAAATATTTTATGCCAGTTCATGGTGAGTATAGATTTTTAAAAATGCATGGTGAACTTGCAGTTGAAACAGGTACACCAAAAGAAAATATATTTATAATGGAAAATGGTAGAACTCTTGAAATTGGAAAGCATGATGCTAAAATTACAACTCAAGTACCATCTGGTATGATACTTGTAGATGGACTTGGTGTTGGTGATGTTGGAAATATTGTAATTAGAGATAGACAATTATTATCTGAAAATGGTGTTATAATAGTTGTTGTAACACTAGATAGAAAAACTGCAAAAGTAATTTCAGGACCAGATATAGTAACTCGTGGATTTGTTTATGTAAGAGAAAGTGAAGACTTAATGGAAGAGATAAAAGAAGTTGCAAAAGATGAACTTGATAGATGTGATAAAGAAAATATTCGTGAATGGTCTAATATAAAATCAAATCTAAGAGATAACTTAATGCGTTTTGTATATTCTAAAACAAAACGTCAACCAATGATACTTCCAATATTAATGGATGTAGATTTAGATAAAAATAGAAATTAATATTTAAGGTGATTGAAAATGGATGAAAATTTAAAAGAAAAATATGAGAAACTTGCAAATTTAATATTTCCAGATGTAACAGAAACTGTAGAAGATTTAGAAAAAAGATATCCTGAAAGGAATTTAAAAGAAGGAGCCTGCGTAACACGTTTTGCTCCTTCTCCTACAGGATTTTTGCATACTGGAGCTTTGTTTACTTCACTTATAAATAAAAAACTTGCAAACCAAACAGGTGGGGTATTTTTTCTTAGAATAGAAGATACTGATAGAAAAAGAGAAGTAAAAGATAGTGTAAAAGACTTGACTACCCAAATGAGAGAATTTAATATTTCACCAGATGAGGGAGTTATTGAAGAAGGAAAAGAAATTGGTGATTATGGTCCATATACTCAAAGTAAGAGAGAAAAAATATATAGAATTTGTGCAAAACATTTACTTTTAAAAGGACTTGCATATCCATGCTTTTGTACACCAGAAATGTTACAAAAGACACATGATTATCAAGAAGAACATAAAATTGTACCTGGGTATTATTCAGTATATGCAAAATGTAGAAATATATCAGTTGATGAATATATATCAAGGATTGAAGCTGGAGAAAAATATATTTTAAGATTTAGATCAAATGGATCTCACTTAAAAAAAGTAAGTTTTAAAGATGGTATAAAAGGAAAAATTGATATAGCGCAAAATGACCAAGATATAGTAATTATAAAATCTGATGGACTTCCAACTTATCATTTTGCACATGTTTGTGACGATCATTTTATGAGAACAACACATGTTATAAGGGGAGAAGAATGGGTATCTTCAGTTCCTATTCATTTAGAGTTATTCTATGCTATGGGATTTAAGGCACCAGTCTTTGTACATATTCCAAGTATAATGAAATTGGATGGTACATCTAAGAGAAAGCTTAGTAAAAGAAAAGATAGTGAAGCTGCTGTATCATACTTCTTAAAAGCAGGATATCCAGTAGAATCAGTAAATGAATATCTTTTAACTCTAATTAATTCAGACTTTGAAAACTGGAAAAGAGCTCATAAAAATGGGAGTAATGATTTATTTGAGCTTAAATTAAAAAAGATAAATACTTCAGGTGCGTTATTTGACAATGTAAAATTAAATGACGTATCAAAAGAAGTAATATCAAGAATGAATAGTGATGAAGTATTAAATGCTGTTATTGATTGGGCAAAAAAATATAATGAAGAAGTATATAACCTGATTTCTAAAGATGAGGCGTATAGTAAAAAAATCTTTGCTTTAGAAAGAGATGGAGCAAAAAAAATACGTAAAGATATATATAAATGGGAAGACATTATACCTACTTTCTTTTATTTCTTTGATGAATATTTTAAAGAAGATATAAAAGAAGGATATGATTTTAGAATTACAGATAAATTGACTAAAGAAGTTATTTTAGATGTAATAGAGAAATATTCTAGTATATATAACGAAAATGATGATAAGGATACTTGGTTTAGCAGAATGAAGGAACTTGCAAATAATCTTGGATTTTGTACTAATATGAAGGAGTATAAAGAAAATCCAGATAATTTTGTAGGAAGTATTGCAGATTTTTCAGATATAATAAGGACTTCTGTTACAAATAGGCATAATACACCAGATATATATGAAATAATGAAAATACTTGGAAAAGATAGGGTTATTGGTAGATTTAACAGTGCAAATTTAAGCATTAAGTAAATATATGAAATGGGATGAATAGAAAAATCATCTCATTTTTTATTTATATGTATCAAAAACGTGAAACTTTTTAAAATTATATGTATCAAAAACGTGAAATTTTTCCAAATTTTATATATCAAAAACGTGAAACTTTATTTTTTAGTATTGACATATATATTAAAAATATATAAAATATTTGTGTTAATAGTTAACAATAATAAACATTTTGTATTAAGTAAAAAGGAGTTATTATGCAAAATTTAAAAGAAAATATAGAAAAATTAAATAATTATCTATCAGATACTAGTTATAATGATATAGATATAGTAGATTTAATAAAATATTTATCAAGTAAGTTTGGAGTAAAACAAGAAATTCAAAAAGAAAAGTATCAGAGGTTAGAAGAATACATAGGAGATAGCAAAAAAGTATTACTCGTTCTTGTAGATGGACTTGGATATTATAAGGTAAATGAATTAACTGATAGTTCAATATTAAAGAAAAATTTAAGGACAGGTATAAGAACAGTAAATCCAACTTCAACAGCATGTGTACTTACAAGTGTATGTAGTGCAAAATATCCATCAGAACACGGAATTTTTGGATGGTGGCAGTATTTAAGAAGCAAAAACTTAAATTACTGTCCACTTCCTATGGTTGAAAGAAAAACAGGGAAAAAAGTTGAAGATAAAGGAATTAATATAAAGGAAGTATTTGAATTTGAAAGTATATTTGAAAAACTAAATACTACTGTTAATATTTCAATGCCTAGGGAAGTAATAGCATCTAGTTATTCTAAAATGTTCTCAGGTAGTAAAGCAAATACTCATGGCTTTTATTCTATTAGAGAAGGTTTTATGAATATGTCTAAGAAACTAAAGAATTCAGATACGTCTTTTAGCTATTTATATATTGATGGACTTGACGCTGCCTCTCATATGTATGGAGTAAATAGTCAAGAGGTTAAAAATATAATATCTGAAGTTGAAGAGGGTATAAAATTTATAAAGAACGATAATGATGATGTAAAAATAATTGTGATAGCTGATCATGGACAAGTTGATATGGTAAGTATGATGTACTTAAATCAAAATACGGATTATACTAAATATTTTTATGCTCTTCCAAGTATAGATACAAGAATGATAAGCTTCTTTGTAAAAGATGAAGCAAAAGAAGAATTTGAAGAAAAATTTTTAAGTGAATTTAATAAAGATGTAATTTTATTAAAAAAATCAGAGATAGAAAAATATAAAATATTTGGAAATACTAATTTAAGTAAGAAGGCTAAAGAAAATTTAGGTGAATATATAGGAATAGTTGTAAATGATAAATTTATGGTATGCGACAAAATAAACATAGAAGATTCTCTAAATACCAAAGGAAATCACTCTGGACTTACTAAAAAAGAAACAACTATACCACTTATTGTAATATAATAAGGTGATAAATATGGATAATGTATTAAATGAAAATGAAAAAATAGTTAATAATATAAAAGCAAGTATGAGTTTTGAAGGAATGAATTTAGATAAAAGTGATATAGATTTAATAAATAGTTTTTTAGACAATAAAATAACTGAACAAGAGGGAATAGAAATTATAAAAAATGAATTTAAGAATATGTAAAGAGGGAAGTATATGTATGATGTTATAAATTCAAGGTATACATACAAAGGTACGGATGTACTTGTAAATAAACTAGATATTAAAGATGAAAAGAAATTGGAAAAGTATGAACGAAAAATGGTTGCTTTTAAACTTGCGACTATTAATGAGGTGGAATTTCCTAAAGTATTTGATGAAAAAAGACTTAAATTCATTCATAGCTATCTTTTTTGTGATGTTTACGATTTTGCAGGTATGTATAGACTTGAAAATATTATTAAAGAAAACTTTGTTTTTTCACAGTATGAATATATAGAAGAAAATCTAAAAAATGTAATGAGTAAAATAAATTTAGAAGAGTTTAAGAAAATGAATTTTGATGAATTTATAAAAATGATTTCGTATCTTATGACAGAACTTAATGTAATACATCCTTTTAGAGAGGGAAATGGAAGAGCCATACGTGAATTTATTCGTGAACTTATGCTTGAGTGTGGTTATGAAATTGACTTTTCAAAAATTGAGTATGATGAGGTTATAGAAGCAAGTAAAGAGGCTATTTTAGATGATACATATCAAATAGAACTTCTTAAAAAAAGTTGTAAAAAAATCAATATGTTCTAAAAAGTGTAAAAAAATACATTTATTGGTTCCAAAAAGTGTAAAAAAAAACATTTTTTGGAACGTATTAATTTACCACTAGATAAACTTGTATTTACAAGTCTATCTAGTGTATTTTGTTAAAGTATTAATTTTATTGGTTAGCTGTATTTAAATGTCAGTATGTACAATTTGTATTATGAAATATCAGGATAAATGGTTATCTTAATTTATTCTTTTATATATTTTTTACTAAATTATTTTTATTCTCTTTTTCTAATTGTTTTAAACTTTTTTTAGGTGTTGGTAAATCTTCTGGCATAGTTCCACCATTTTTTGCAATTACATCTCTAATATTTTTTCCAATATTATAATGAGTGGTATTTGCCTCTTTTTCTGTAGAAATATTATCTCTTTTTAACTTTGATTCAGTTTGCGTAATACGAAATAAATTAGCCGCAAGTTCTTCACTTCCCATATTGTCTAAAATATCTTCTCTATATCTTAATCCTTTTCTTTTTGCAATATCATCAGCAGTTTCACCATTGTATAGTCCCTTATATCCAGAATTATGGAATTTATCAAAATTTTTTACTCCTGCTCTTTTTGCTGTTTGATTTAAAGAATAATTACCTTTTCTTGTTAAATTTCTTTGATAAAATCTCTTTTCGTCTTCTGTTAATAAGCTATACTCTTTTTCACTAATTTCTTGTTTTCTAGTTTGTATTGCAAAATATGTTTGAGCAAGAGCGATTACTTCTTTTCTTGGATCTCCATTTTGTGCTATTAGATAGCAAGCATAACGAGTTAATTTATAATCTCTTATTAACACCTCTGCATTATTAGCACGTTTTGACAACTTCCTGGTATCAGGAAAATGTTCAACTACACTAATATTACTATTTTTACAAGAGTCCTTAGCTTTATTTATTACCTTTTCAAAATTTTCCCATTTGTTGTATTCTAGCATTTTCATTAGTTCTCTAGCACTCCAATATTCATTTCCATTTTTATCAATATGTCTGATATCTTCAAAAGTCTTATTACTGTAATTTTTGTTGTTTCCTAATTTATCCATTTACAATTACCTCTTAATTTCATATTTTAATTGATAGCAATTATATCAAACATTTGTTTTAAAGCCAAGAAGATTTAATTTTTTTATAAAAAAATATATTTAATTAAATTTTTGCTTTAAACTGATTATATATGTATAAATATTTGGATAAAAATATACTGTTATTTTATCACTAGCATTTACATTTTCTATTTTAAAATATTGATATAATATACTCATAAAGTAAATAAATATAAAGCTGCAATATAATTTAAAATAAAAAATAGATATCGACTATTGTTAAAACATAATCTTTGTGATATAATAGTGCTATGAAATAAAGAATATATAAAAACTATGACGAGAACGAGTAATTATAAGCCAAATATTAAGCGAGCTAGGGACGGTGAAAGCCTAGTTAAATTAACTTATAGTGAAAATCATCTCCGAGTTGCTAGCTGAAATAATAGTAAGCGTCGCCGTATTCCTTACGTAATAAAGGACACATATGTTGGTATGTTGTATATATAAGGTATAGATAGTTTCGCACGTAACCTTTGTATACAGGTATGTGCGTTTTTTATATATTTTTTTAATTTTAAGGAGGATATAAAAATGGAAGAAAAAAAGGACTATTCAAAAACTTTAAATTTGCCTAAAACTGAATTTGAAATGAGAGGAAATCTAACAAAGAAAGAACCAGCAATCCTTGATAACTTTATTAATAAAAAAATATATTATTTAGCACTAGAGAAAAATAAAAATACTGGTAAAAGATTTGTATTACATGATGGACCTCCATATGCTAATGGTGATATCCATGCAGGCCATGCATTAGATAAAATTTTAAAGGATATAATAATTCGTTATAAAACAATGAATGGATATTATGCACCTTATGTACCAGGTTGGGATACACATGGTCTACCAATAGAAAAGAAAGTTCAACAAGATAAAAAAATAACTAAAGATGATGTTGGTATAACTAAATTTAGAGAAATATGCAAGGAATATGCTTTAGATGCGGTTGAAAGAACAGCAAAACAATTTGAAAGATTAGGTGGACTTGGAGATTATAGGGATAAATCAAAAAGATATCTTACACTTAACAAAGACTTTGAAGCAAAGCAAATAGGTGTATTTGGAGATATGTACAAAAAGGGATACATTTACAGAGATCTAAAGCCAGTATATTGGTGTAGTGATTGTGAAACAGCTCTTGCTGAAGCTGAAATCGAGTATAAAGATGATACTTCAACATCAATATATGTAAAATTTAAGGTACAAGATGATAAAGATTTATTTAAAAACTATGTATCTTTAGACAATACATATGTAGTAATATGGACAACAACACCTTGGACTTTACCTGGAAACCAAGCTATAACTTTAAATCCAGAGTTTGAATATGTTTTGGTAGAAGGAAAAAAAGAGGGGAAAACTGAAAACTATGTTTTAGCTAAAGAATTACTAGAGGAAGTAATGCAAATAGGAAATATAGAAGAATACAAAGTACTTGCTACATTTAAGGGAAATGAACTTGAAAATATAATCTGCATAAACCCAGTAATAGAAAATAAAACTTCAAGGGTAATACTAGGATCTGATAAAGACTTACTTGTAACTTTAGATGCAGGTACAGGTTGTGTACATACAGCACCAGGTCATGGTCATGAGGATTATTTATGCTGTAAAAGATACAAAGATATTGAAATAATTGTACCTGTGGATAAACATGGTCATATGACAAAAGAAGCAGGAAAATTTGAAGGTATGTTTTATGCTAAGGCAAATAAAGAGATTATTAAATATTTAGAAGAAACTAATGATTTATTTGCAGCAAAAGAACTTACTCACCAATATCCACATTGTTGGAGATGTAAAAAACCAGTTATATACAGAGCTACAACACAATGGTTCGCATCAATTGATGGATTTAGACAAAAAGCATTAGATGAAATACACAATGTAAAATGGTATCCTGATTGGGGAGTTGAAAGAATGACTAATATGATTAAGGATAGAAGTGATTGGTGTATTTCAAGACAACGTACATGGGGTGTACCAATTCCAATATTTTATTGTGAACAATGTGGTAAAGAGTACATTAATGATGAAACAATTTCTAAAGTAAAAGAAATGTTTGAAAAAGAAGGTTCAGGTTCATGGTTTGAAAAAACTCCTGAAGAAATATTAGGTAAAAAACATGTATGTGAGTGTGGATGTGATACTTTAATAAAAGAAAAAGACATTATGGATGTATGGTTTGACTCTGGTTCTTCACATGTAGGAGTCTTAAATGAAAATTACGGACTTCCTGAAGGAAAGGCTGATATGTATTTAGAAGGAAATGATCAGTATAGAGGATGGTTCCAATCTTCATTATTAACATCTGTTGCTACAAAGGGAGAAGCTCCATATAAAGAGGTAGTAACTCATGGTATGGTTGTAGATGGAGAGGGAAGAAAAATGTCTAAATCTTTAGGAAACGGAATTGCTCCGCTTGATATAGTAAATGAATATGGTGCAGATATTTTAAGATTATGGGCAACATCTTCAGACTACCATAGTGAAATACGTTTATCTAAGGATATTTTAAAACAAATATCTGAAGTATACAAAAAAATAAGAAATACCGTAAGATTTTTAATTGGTAATACTAATGATTTTGATCCAAAAACAGATTACGTTGAATACAAAGATAGAGATGAGCTAGATAGATATATTATGTACAAATTAAATAAACTAGTTGAGTACATAAATGAGGCATATAGTACATATGAGTATCACTTAGTATATAGCGAAATACATAGATTTTGTACAACAGAACTTTCAAGTAAATATTTGGATGTTATAAAAGATAGATTATACACATTTAGAATAAATCATGAAAAGAGAAGAAGTTCACAATCTTCTATGTATGATATTTTGTATACACTTACACGTTTGATTTCTCCAATTCTTGTATTTACATCTGAAGAAATATATAGTTTTATGAGTACAAGGGATGAAAAGAAAGAAAGTATTTTACTTGAAGACTTCCCATCAGAAAGTGATATGTATATAGATGATGAGTTAATTGCAAAATGGGATAAAATATTTGATATAAAAGAAAGTTTTGCAAAAGATGTTGAGGCTGCACGTGCTGATAAAAAAATTGGTAGTGCACTTGATGCTAAAATTACTATTTATACAAATGGTGAAGAATATGATTTTGTAAAGAATAATCAAAAAGAAATTGCATTAGTTGCAATTGTATCTGAACTTGAAGTAGAAAAATCAGATGAAAAGAAAGTAGTTGTTGAAAAAGCAACTGGTGTAAAATGTCCTAGATGTTGGACATATGCAAATGAATTTTCTGATGAAGGAATTTGTATGAAGTGTTATAAAAATATGTAATAAATGATGAGAAAAGGGTTCTTTGTCAATAGTTGGGGTAAAAAATCCTAAAAAAGGCAGAGACTAAGTAAATGGAGATGAATTAAAAAATTCATCTCCATTTTTTAGAAATAAATAACAAAATAGACATAACAAAAGCTCCAAATTAAATTTGAAGTATTATGTAATATAAAGACCTGTTTTTTAAATTTGACTATATTTAAAATCACGAAATCTTTTAACTCTTTCTTGATAAGTGCCACCATCTTTTATTCTAATGAAAGATTGATATAATTGATAAGCATATTTAAGCTTAGGATTTAAGTCAAAAGTATAGTTAAGTTTTTTTCTAGTTTAAGAATATTTTGTGGTTTCATAGAATTAATATTTAAAAGTAAAGAAAGTTTTAAGTTTTCAGATATTTTTATTTAATCCTTTAGCATCTCTCCATAATTGAATTCTGAGTTCATCAAAAGCTCTAGAAACAATTCTAGTATAATGGAATCTATCAGCAATAATTGTAACCCTTTTAAGTTTAGCTTTAACAGCATTTCTAAAGGAATCATACAAGTCCATGGTAACAATTAACTCCAGAGGAAACGCCAAAGGAATTAGCAACCTCATCAAAAGTCATAGAAGTATCTTTAAGAGTATTGATAATGTCAAAGAAAAGAATATTAGAACATCTAAATCTAGGATTAACAATATCAGAATAATTGGCATAAAACTTATGATAACAATTAGGACAAATTAGACGAGCTTTATGAAGAACAAGAAAAGTTTTAAAGCCATTAATAGAGGAATGCTTAATATATTGATCTTTGTAATCATGAATATGTTTATTAATGGTATTACAATGAGGGCATTTGCAAGGCTTAATTTTTCTAGAGATAAAAAAGTAAGCTTCATTATTAATATCATCAATAACTTCTTTTTGAATTTTTAAATTTTTTCCTTGTAATTTTAACAATTTTATAGTATTATTATTATATAATTAAATCATCCTTTCTTTTTGTTTTGACAACAATATTTTATAGCAAGAATGGTTTAATTTCAATTTTTTTTGCTTAAAAATATCGTTGAGGTGTAATTTACACCCCAATGAATATTATAGAACTAAGAAAAGGATTTGGCATAATACTACCAAATCTTTTTTAAAAGTAATTTTTATATTTGATGTTGTAAAACACAGAAGGAGGAAAAAAATGAATAACATTATTGAAGTTAATAATTTGGTAAAGCAGTACAAAGAATTAAAAGCTATAGATAACTTATCTTTTGAAGTACATGAGGGAGAAATTCTAGGACTACTTGGGCCTAATGGAAGCGGTAAATCTACTACTATAAACTGTATATTATCTCTACTAAAATTTAGTAAGGGCAAAATTAAAATATTTGGTAAGAGTATGAATCCTGACGCATATGATATAAAATCAAAAATCGGAGTAGTATTTCAAGATGTATCAGTCTTTAATGAATTAACTGTATATGAAAATATTGATTATTTTTGTGGATTATACATAAAGGATAAATCTACCAGAAAAAAATATATAGAAGATGCTATAAAATTAGTAGGTTTAGAGGAATTTAAGAAATTTTATCCTAAAAATCTATCTGGTGGACTTTTAAGAAGATTAAACATTGCTTGTGGTATTGCACATAAACCAAAACTAATTTTTTTAGACGAACCTACCGTTGCTGTTGATCCTCAAAGTAGAAATAATATATTAGATGGAATAAAAAAATTAAGAGATGATGGAGCTACAATAGTTTATACAACACATTATATGGAAGAAGTAGAAATACTTTGTGATAGGGTAATTATTCTTGATAAAGGTAAAATAATTGCATCAGGTTCAATTGATGAATTAAAAGAACTTGCTAAAATAGAAGAAAAAATTACAGTAGATGTTAATAGATTAGATACTGTATATATAGAGAAGATTAAAGAATTAAAGAATGTTGATGATGTAACATATAATAGTAATATTTTACTTATTACATATAAAGAAGGTAAAAATAATTTAGTTGATATGATAGAATACTTAAAAAAAGAGAAAATAAATTACAATAGAATCTATTCTGAAAGACCTACGCTCAATGATGTATTTTTACAATTAACAGGAAAGGAGCTTCGTGATTAGATGTTTATTCATAATTTTAAATATTCCTTAAAAGCTCTTCTTAGAAATAAAATGCTAATATTTTGGACTTTTGCCTTTCCAATAATATTAGGAACTCTTTTTAAAGTAGCTTTTTCAAATATTGAAAATAGTAAAAAATTGGATATTATAAATATAGCAATCGTCCAAAATGAAGAATTTGAAAACAATGAAGCTTTTAAGACATCGTTTGAAAAATTAAGTGATGAAAATAATGAAGATAGATTATTTAACACACAATATACTACAAAAGAAGAAGCAAAAGATCTTCTTAATAAAGGTGAAATAATTGGATACATGGAATTAAAACAGGATAAGCCGGTATTAACTTTTGTTACAAATGGAATTGATGAAACGGTATTCAAACACGTAGCAGAAGAAATCGTACAAACAAGTGATATTATTAAGCAACTATCGGAAACACAAATCCAAAAACAGATTGCTTCTGGAAATTATAATTTAAACTATGATGAAATATATAATAAAGCAATAGAAATGGCTAAAGAAGATAATGTAGAATTAAAAAATATTTCTAACAGTAATTTAAGTTATACCATGATCGAATTTTACACCCTTATAGCAATGACTTGCTTATATGGTGGAATGTTAAGTATGGTATCAATAAATCAAACCCTTGCAAATATGTCTAATAAAGGAAAAAGGATAGCAGTATCGCATACTAAAAAAAGTATAATTATTTTAAGTAGTTTACTTGCAAGTTATATAGTGCAATTAATTGGACTTGCAATCTTATTTTTATATACTTTGTTTGTATTAGGAGTTGACTATGGAAGTAATACAGGGTTAATTATGCTACTTGCAATTGTTGGAAGTTTTGCAGGATTAGCTCTTGGAACTTTTGTTGGAACAATATTTAAAGCTAGTGAAAATACCAAAACAGGAATTTTGATTGCATTAACAATGTTAGGGTGTTATTTATCTGGAATGATGGGAATCACGATGAAATATGTTGTTGATAAAAACGTACCAATAATAAACAAAATTAATCCAGCTAGTATGATAACAGATGGTTTTTATTCATTGTATTATTATGATAGATTAGATAGATATTGGTTTAATATTGCAAGTTTACTTATTTTTGCACTTATACTCGTTGTAATATCATTCTTTAGTTTAAGGAGGCAGAAATATGACAGTATTTAAGACGGTTTGGAAAATTTTAAATAAAAATAAAATAACAGTAATTCTTTTTACGGTAATGTTACTTTTATTTGGTGTTTCAAATATGAGAACAAGTGAAAAAAGTATGAATTTTATAGCAACTAAGCCAGATGTTTTAATTGTAAATTATGATAAGAATGAAGGTATTACAAAAGATTTTATAAAATATATAACAGATAATAGTAATATAGTCGATATTAAAACCGACGAGGAAAAAATAAATGATGCTTTATTTTATAGAGACGTAAATTACGTTATATATATTCCAGAAAATTATAGTAAGGATTTTATGGAAGGAAAAAATGTAGAATTAGAAATAAAAAGTACAGGAGATTATCAGGCTTCACTTGAAGAAATGCTTGTGTCAAGATATATTAAGGTAGCAAAGATATATCAAAAAAATATTACTAATGAAGATGAACTGATTAGCAAAATAAATGAAACACTATCAGATCAGGTTCAAACAGAGATTACTTCAAAATTAGATACTAATACTATTTCAAATGCAACATTTTATTACAACTTTGCAAGTTATAGCATATTGTCATGTTTATTGTTAATTATTAGCTTAATATTAAGTAGCTTTAATAATGAAAAAATAAGAAAAAGAATAATAGTAAGCAGTACAAATTATAAAAAACATAATAAAATATTGTTGATATCAAATTGTTGTTATTCTTTTATATTATGGATTTTATATGTTGTTATAAGCTTTTTTATATTAGGAGATGTAATGACAAAAATACAAGGAATTATATATATTATAAATTCTCTAGTATTAACAATTTGTGCAACTACAATAGCATTTTTTATTGGAAATTTAGTATCAAGTAAAGGAGCAATAAATGGAATAGTAAATGTAGTAGCTTTAGGTTCAAGTTTTATATGTGGAGTATTTGTACCAATGAAATTTCTACCTGATTCAGTGATAAAAATGGCTCATTTATTACCAACATATTATTATGTAAGTATTAATGAGGCTTTAAAAACAATAGAGCAGTTTAACATTCAAACACTAAAACCACTAATTATTAATATGGCTATTATATTATGCTTTGCACTTCTTTTTATTATACTTACTAATATAATTTCAAGGAAAAAAAGAACTTTCTAAAGAAAAAATAATATATAACCCAACTATGATTTTATGGAACCATAGTTGGGCTTTGTCTTTTATAAATTTTTATACATTTATTGTTTAAAACTAAATAATTAAAATAATACTATTATTATTTTCCTGTTGAACCAAATCCTTTGTTACTTCTTATAGTATCGCTTAAATTATCTACCTCATTAAATGAAACTTCTAAATAAGGCATTATAACAATCTGTGCGATTCTTTGATTATTTGATATTATTCTTTTTTCAGTAGAATCATTAAAAAGAGACACTAATATTTCACCTCTATAGTCAGAATCAATTACACCAACACAGTTGGAAGGTCTTAAGTTTTCTTTTGTAGCAAGACCACTTCTTGCGAATATTCCGCCAAAATATCCATCTGGAATTTCTAGTGCAAGACCCGTGTTAATTTTAATAGATTCGTGAGGATTTATTTCTATTTTTTCCTTATCAAGACATGCATAAAGATCATATCCTGCAGCTTGATTAGATGAACGTGTAGGAATTTTAGCTTCTTTGTTAATTTTTTTTAATTTTATATTAATCATGTTCTTTCCTCCAATTTTATACATTATATACAATATATTATTTAAAGTCAATCGCAATACGATATTATGTATTCTATTGTATTTACAGATGTCATAAAATATGATATAATTAAAAGTGATAAGGTGCTATATTTTAAAAAAATATTTTAAAAGGGGGAATTTTTTTTGAATGAAAAAAATTTAATTAATGTAGCAGAAAAATCTAATGAATTCTTTAAACTCTCAAGAAAATTAAAATTTGGACTTGCTAGTAATACCTTTCTAAGTGTACTTGAAAAGTTGGCTTCTCAAATAGGTTCATTTATGCTTATGCTTGCATCTTTGTATTTTATGGAAAACTTAGTACTTTCTTTACTTTTTTTAGCTATATTTTTTCTTAAAGATCCTTTAGCAAGATTTATCACCGTAAAACTTAGTGAAAATGATGCTATGCTTGAACCTAAAGTTAAGAACTTTCTTTCAGGAAAAGTGACTATTATACTAAGTAAAACTAGAGGAAAGGTAGAAACTGTTGATGAAAAAGGAAGAAGACATCATGTATCAAATAGAGTAATTAATGATACAGTAACAAGTTATACTCTTAAGAGGGTAGAGAATCTTTCCAATTCTTTAGAATTCTTCTCAGGAATAGTAGTATTTATCATTTCTTTAATTTTACTTATTAAGGTAGCATTAGTTCAATTTAATAATCCATTTTTATTCTTCATGGTTCTTGCTATATCAACTATACTTTGTGTTATAGTTTCCATCATTTCATCTAAACTTTGTGCAAGATACTGGAAGAAGGCCGGTAAAGTACAAGAAAGATTAAGCAATGTTACACGTGATATTGAGGAGATAGAACCTATATCTGATAAACACATTGAATTTCTTTCCAAGGAGGCAATATATGTAAATTCAGAATATATGGATCTTACTATGAAAGAAAGAAGAAGAAAAAATGTTGGATTGGTATTAAAATCTTTCTTGATTTCGGTTTCAATTATAGCTGTAGTTTTTTCTATGATTATATCTAATAAGAGTATTTCTTCTAGTACACTTACTTTTGCTATTGCATTAGGTGCAGCCTTTTCTTCGGTACTTATTGCAATAAATAGTGAAGTAACTCAAATTTGGCGCATAATAAGTGAAAAAAGGGAGTACAAAATGAAGTATGAGGAAACTTTTTTTAATATTATGAATGTATTTTTTGAAGAAGAGAAAATTAAAGGAAAAAAATATTCAAAAGATATACTTGAAATTCCTAAGTTTAACTACGAGTATTCAGTGACAGGCTTTAGATTAGTTATGGATAATAATTTTATACTTAAAAGAGGTGAAATGACGCTTCTTGAAGGAAAAAGTGGAACAGGAAAAAGTACACTAATTAAAATTATTTCAGGAGAAAATAGGCTTCCTGAGACAACATGGAAACTTAAGAGTATAAAATATTTTAATGATACTTCTAGTTTGGGCTCACAGGACCTTTTAAGTGAAATTACGTTAGGTGACTATCAGGCTGATAGGGATTCTGAAAGATTGATTGAAATACTTAGAGGTGTAGGACTTTTTGAGAAATTCACTGTTGATTCTCTAAAAAAAGTTTCTGCTAAAGAATTATCAAATGGTATGATGCAGCGTGCTTTACTTGCAAGATCTTTGTACAATTTAGAGGATACAGACTTGGTGTGTATTGATGAACCAATAGGTTCACTTGATGAGGAAAATGCCCGAAATGTGATTAAATTTGTAAAAGAGTATTGTAATAGAGACAAAAAGAGATTTATGATTTTATCGACTCATCAATATAGTTTTGTATCAGAGTATATAGATAAGAAGATAAAAATAGTACCTATGTCACCAAAGTTAAGTAAAGTGATGCTGTAATCCAAAACCTGGAAGATGTAATTTTCTTCTAGGTTTTTCTTTACAAAAAATATACTTTATAGTAAAATATTTATAAGGTGATTATATGAATGTAAAAATGATAGGAGCGGGGGCTATATTTAGCAAAGATAACAGTGCTTGTTATTTGATCGATAATAAAATATTAATAGATATTCCAAACGGAACTTTAAAGGGAATATTAAGGCAAGAAATAGATATTTCAAAGCTTGAGTGTATTTTAATTACTCATTTTCATGCCGACCATTTTTTTGATTTACCATTTGTACTTTTAAGTTTATTTGATAAAAGAGATGTAAAAAAATCAAAGCCATTATATATTGTTTGTAACGATAGTGAAAAAAGAAAGGTAAAAGATATACTTAATCTATCAAATTTTAAAAGTTATGAAGAGTTTTGTGATACATTAAATATTAAAATAATTGGTATAAAAGAAAATAACCATAAGTTTGATAAAGTGGAAGGATATATAATTAGAAGTTATAAAGTAAAACACACAACAGAAACTTATGGATTTGTTATTGAAGATAAGGAAAATAAAAAAATTGGTTTTACAGGAGATAGCTGTCTGTGTGAGGGAGTGGAAAAAATTATAAAAAATAGTGAAGTAATATTTTGTGATACATCAAAACTAGTAGGTGACCATGATTCACATATGGGATTTGATAATATAAATTGGTTATTGTCAAAATATGTTAATAAAAAAATAATAACAACGCATATGAACTATGATACTAAATGTGAAATAAGTAAGTTAAATAATCCGTATTTAATAATCGGAAACGATGGAATTGAAATAAACATTTAAAAATAGTTGTAGCTTAATAACAT
>USJA01000003.1 GCA_900554875.1 uncultured Clostridium sp.
TTCACAGATTCTATAAATATATTCATATTTTAATAAATTCTTTTTCCATACTTCATTTATTGAATCTAAGCCATACCTAATACCTGCTAAACCTCCAACACAAGCCCCAACAGTATCAGTATCATTTCCTAAATTTATTGCTCTTATTATTGCTTCATTATAATTTTTTGTATTGAATAAAACCCATAAAGTTGCTTCTAATGTACTTACTACATATCCCTGTGAACTTATATCGTCAATTTTATATTTTGCTATATTATTTTTTAGTATTCTATCATATTTATGTATACAATTATTTGAAAAATACGAATAATTGCTTATTTTAATCTTTTTATATGCATCTTTAAACCCTTTTCCTTTTAAAAGTTCTATAGCAAATAATACATATATATAGCATCCCATAATACTTATCTCATGCCTATGAGTTATGGAGGAAACAGCTTTTACTTCTTTTAAAATTTCTTCACCTTCCATTTTTTTAGAATAACAATAATATGCTAATGGTAATATTCTCATTAAAGAACCATTACCATTATCCATTTCTCCATTACCTCCTGCCTCTTCTGCTGTTTTAACCTTTAATTCACATCTAGCAAGCGCTTGTAATGTTGTTCTTCCAATACCAAAAACTTTTTCTGTTGGTGTATATTTAGCACTTCTCACCCACTTAATAAAATTATTTGCTATATCTGAAGGTACTATTTTGGAGTTTTTAGATATTGAATCTATAGTTGCAAGGGTCATGGAAGTATCATCAGACCAACTACCTTTTGGAACATCGTGACTTCCATATCCGACCATTTGAATTAGTGGATTTCTAATTAATTTTTCTCTCTGATTAAATTCAATTGGGACTCCCATTGCATCCCCAATTGCTAAACCGATTATTCCATCTCTTGAATTCATACTATCACATTCCCGCCTCTCTGTTTTTAATCTACACAAAAATATGTTACTGTATTTACATTCAATATCAGTCTTATATCAACCATTATATATTTTTTTATAAAAATACGTTTTTTAATCACCTATTCTTTTACTCTTCTTAATAAATCAACCATCAACCTTCTTTTTTTAAACTTAGAAATATATTCATCTACTAATTTATTTACAAGTTCTTTTCCACCGTTTAAGTGACTTCATATGAATTAAAATTCCTTGTAAATATTCATAACTACTTCTTCCTGATTCTTTTACTTGTCTATCAGCAATATTTTTGTATTTTTCTAATAATATTTTTTCATAATCTGGTTTTAAGTAACTTTCATATGTTAAAAGTGTACCATAATTAGCTACTGCCATAACTGAAATAAACAATTTGTCATACATTTTTTCTTCAACGTATAAACTTCTTAATGTATCACTAGTAAAATTACCTATTAAGTTTTCAATGTTCTTTATAACTACTTTTTTTCTTTCTTCCCATTCTTTAACTGTATACGTTTCTTTTAATTTTTTAAAATACTCTACATCTCCCACTCTTTCATTATATATAATGTTTTCTGTAATATTTCTTATTTCTTCTTTTTTTCCACATTTTGAATAAATATCTAGTAACTTATCCACATCACTCCACTTGTTATATTTCCATCTATATCCATCATCTTTTTTTATCTCAGCTTTTAATAATTTAATTGCTTCATCATAATTTTTTTCCTTTAACAATATATCAATATACATATCAAATATATCGTGGTTTTGAATATTTTCTTTTATAACTATTAAAGCTTCATCTTCTCTGCCTAGCATATTTAAGTACTCTACATGTTTTTTTACATACTTAGGTATATTATTACTAATACCATTATATTTTCTAAATTTTGGAAAAATTTCTTTTAAAAGTTCTATTTTTTTATCAAGGTATGTATCTAAGTCAAATATCTCATCTTCAAGTAAAAAACCTATCATATTATCAAGAAATCCTACTTTATTTTCATCTTTTAACATAGCTAGACAATATTCAAAAATCATATTTTGCATACTTTTTGTTTTATCTTTCATTAATATTTTTTTAAAATCATCTACACATTCATTTACAGCATATTCAATAACACTATCATAATACTCACAAACTTTTTCTAATTTCTCTATAGGTAAACTTTCAAGTAAAGCCGTTGCTATATTATACGCACTTTGAAAATCATTTTTTGTTATACACTTTACAGTTTCAACTTCGTATTTTTCTATAACTTTTGATACCGTATTTGAATAGCTATCCTCATCTTCGTAAGAGTCATAGTAATTATCATAATTAAAATCATCATAAAAACTTGAAAAATTATTTATTGCATATTCCATTTCTTTTTTTATTATTTCTAAATAATACTCTTTAGTAAATTTTGGAAAATATTCAAAAAATGTATCATTAAAATTTTCTTGAAGTTCTTGAGAATTTTGAAGTTTTTCAATTAAAAATTTTTCTATTTCTTTTTTTGGTATCCTATTTATGATTTGTTTATAATCAATTGGCATTTCTTCAAATTCACAATTATCATCTAAAATGGAATATACCGTTGCTGCCATATGTTTGCAATAATTTTCACATGCATATGGACAATCACATTCCATTTCTACTACTTCGTCATATTTATCAACTATAATATTTACATTATACAATCTACTACCATAAACTTTTGCTTTATATCTAAGTCCTGTTTTTTTTAAATCAATTACCCTATCATCTAAAAAATATTCTTTACCACGCATTAATATAACATAATCAAACCAATCTTCAAGATCAATTTTTATAGCCATATTATTATCACCCCATTGCAATTCTATTTATATTATACAATAATACACTTTAACTTACAATATATATTAAAAGCTTTTTACATACTTGCCTTTTTATCCAATAATCATTTTTTCACGCATTTTGTTATAATATATTCTAACTTTAAATTTAATTGCAATGCCTCAAACTAGTGTTAATGTAGTTATATAAACACCAGTTGACAATACGTACCTCCACTACTAACTTTTACCAATTAGTTAAGTAAAATGCTTGGTGTCCAAAAAAATGAGTGAATTTTTTCACTCATTTTTTTGGACTTTTTTACAGCCCCTTTACTTTATACTTAAATATTAAAACTTACCTATACTTCTCAATAAGTTCCACAATTTCCTCTTTATTCCTAAATCCAACTTTTCTTTCAACAATTTTGCCATCTTTATATATACAAATAGTTGGAATAGTATCAATATCTAACTTCTTGGCAAGATCGTTATTTTCATCAACATCTACTTTGTATATATCATAACCTGCTCTACTATTTGCAATTTCTTCTAAAACCGGTGCAAGCATCATACAAGGTCCACACCAAGTAGCATAGAAATCAACTAAACATACTCCTTTGTTTTTTATAACGTTTTCATCAAATTCATTTTCGTTTATATGTTTTAACATTTTTCCTCCTATCTAAATGTTATCATATGATTCTTCCATTTTCTCCATATTCTAACATATTTTTATATGGAAAAGTAGCAAGATGTCTATATTCTCACATATATATATTATTATATCCCAAATTATTTAAAATCTGTATAGCTGTTTTACTTCTAGCACCACTTGAACAATATACCATTAAAGGTTTATCTTGCTCAACTTGAAGTATTTTTTGCTCTATCTCATTTACTGGAATATTAATAGCATTTTTTATATGCATAAGATCATATTCATTTGAAGTTCTAACATCCATAAGTAAAACTGTATTTTTCTCAATCATATCCTTTGCTTGGTCAAAAGGAATTAGTTTGTAATTCATAGAACTCCTATATCTATTTCCTTGATAACTCCTACTTCTATTTGTATTATTCCCCATTCCAAGAAAACTTTGCATAAAATTTCGTATATTATCAAACATAAGCTATACCCTCTTTCTTTTATAGTATAGCTTATGCATATATTTTATTAATTATGATATTTAAATGTCACATATTCTATTTTACTTTATGAAACATCTTTGCAAGTATAACTTTTACGAATTCAAAAATAACCACACAATCAATAGATGCAACTATTATCATGATATAAACATGATTTGGCATTAAAGGAATCTTAAGCCAACTTGCTGTAACAGGATTTGATATTACAAGTACTTGTAATATTAAAGTACCAATTACACATAGTACCATAACCATATTTGAGAACAAGCCAATTTTAAACACTGGTCTTTTATCTGATCTACAAACATAGGCAAATAGTACTTCAATAATAGAGAGTGAAGTAAACACAGCTGCACTTGCCATTTGTGCACCATAACTTGCTTCAACAAAGAAGTAAATTAAAAACATAACTATTGTTTTTATAATACCAGGAATTAAAATTCTTAAAGTTAAAAATGGTGTAAAGAATTTTTCACTTGCACTTCTTGGTTTTTGTCTCATTATATTTTTTTCTTCTTTTTCAAATCCAAGCGCTATTGCAGGAATTGTGTCAGTAACTAAATTAATCCATAATAAATGAATAGGTAAAAGAATTGTTCTATTAAATAATGTCGCTAAAAATATAATAAGTACTTCGGCTAAATTTGAAGCAAGTAAATATACAATAACATTTTGAATATTAGCATATATTCTTCTTCCCTCTTTAATAGCAACAACAATCGTTGCAAAATTATCGTCTGCTAAAATCATGCTTGACACACTTTTAGAGACCTCAGTACCTGTTATTCCCATTCCAACACCTATATCTGCTCCTTTTAGTGCTGGTGCATCATTTACTCCATCTCCAGTCATTGCGACTGTTTTTCCACGTTTTTTCCATGCTTTTACAATACGTATTTTATTTTCTGGTGATACTCTTGCATATACTCTTATTTTATCTACTCTTTTGTATAACTCTTTATCGCTCATAGCATCAAGTTCTGTTCCTGTAACTGCTTCATATCCATCTTTTAAAATTCCAAGTTCCTTTGCTATTGCCATTGCCGTATCCTTGTTATCACCTGTTATCATAACTGGAACCATACCAGCATTAAAGCATCTCTCAACTGCTCTTTTAGCTTCCTTTCTTGGAGGATCAATCATTCCAACAAGTCCAGCGAATACAAGATTTTTTTCACTTTTATCAATAGTTTGTTCTTTTCTTTCCATTTTATATGCACATGCAAGAACTCTTAGGGCACATTTTGCCATTTCTAAATTATTTTGCATAATTTTATTTTTAGTACTTAAGTCTAATTTTTCTATTTTACCATTTATAAGTATTCTATCACAGTTATTTAATATAGACTCAATTGCTCCTTTTGTACAAACCATATACTCATTTTCAAACTCATTTACTGTAGTCATCATTTTTCTTGTTGAATCAAAAGGAAGTTCATCTACTCGTCTATATTTTATATCCATTTCCTCTTTGTTATATCCTATATGATGTCCAAATTCAATTAAAGCAGCCTCGGTAGGATCACCTAGAAGAACTTTTTTTCCGCTATCTTCTCCAAATTTAATATCGTTACATAGCATACTTATATTAACTAAAGTATTTAAATCACTCTCATTAAAGGTTCCACGTTTTTTTAACTCTTTATTACTTTTTACATCAGTAACATCAATTAAATTATTATCAATGTATATTTTTCTTAAAGTCATTTTATTTTGGGTAAGTGTTCCTGTTTTATCTGAACAAATAACCTCAGTTGATCCTAATGCTTCAACAGATGATAATTTTCTAATAATAGCTTTCTCTTTTGCCATTTTCTGTACACCAATAGCAAGTGTTATTGTTATAACTGCTGAAAGCCCTTCAGGAATTGCTGCTACTGCAAGAGATATTGCAAGCATAAATACATCAAGTATAGGATTACCTTCTAAATATCCCACAACAAACATTATAACTGCTATAACAACAACTAAAACGCTTAATATTTTACTTAATTCATTCATCTTCTTTTGTAAAGGAGTAATTTCTGCTTTTTGCGATGAAATAGCCTGTGCTATTTTTCCAAGTTCCGTATTCATACCAGTAGCTACTACTACAGCTTCTCCTCTTCCATATACTACACTACTTCCCGAGTATAGCATATTCGTTCTATCAGCAAGTGCTACTTTAGAGTTAGATGTAATTTTTTCTTCCTTTTTATCAACTGCAACGGATTCTCCTGTAAGTGCAGATTCTTCTACTCTTAAACTATGGTTTACGATTATCCTCATATCTGCTGGTACGTAGTCCCCTGCTTCAATTAGTACAACATCACCAATTACCAATTCTTCAGTTTTTACACTTAAAACTTTACCGTCTCTTTTAACTTTTATATATGGAAGAGACATATTTTTAAGTGCTTCTATTGCCTTTTCAGCTTTACTTTCTTGAATTACACCAAGAAGAGCATTTAAAAAAACAACAAAGAGAATTATAATTGTATCAGTAAAAGGTTCTCCAGTCTTACTTGAAACTACTGCTGATAAAATTGCTGCTATTATAAGTATAATAAGCATAACATTTTTAAACTGGTCAATAAACCTTGAAAGGAAGCTCTTTTTCTTAGTTTCTTTTAATTTGTTATATCCATATTTAGATAAACGTGTTTTAGCTTCTTTTTCCGTAATTCCATCATTTAAAGACTTAAGATCTTTTAGTACCTCATCTGATGACATATTATAATACTCTTTGTTCATAAAATATTTCACCCCAACATATTTATTATTCTTTTATTTCTTTTGTTTTATTATCACCCTTTAAAAAATATGCAATCATTATTCCTACTGCAATCATTACCATAGCCATATATATGTATGCTCCAATTTTAGGTATTTTACAAATTAAATTAAGTGATAAAAATGTAAAGAAAGCACCTACAAGTTCTATAGATAATTTTTCTGCCTTAATATATTTTTTATTTGTGTATTCAAATATTGTACATCCTATTACATAAACAGACAACATTACAAATACTATTAAAAATGCAAGATATACAACCAGAACAGGAATTGTTATCATGTATAATCCAAGCACGCTAAGTAAAATTAAAAGTACAAATAACGCTGGGAAAGCAAGTATTGATATAGAGCCACTTAATACTACAAATAATGTGTTATTCTTTGCTTTATCAAGCATTTTTTCATATGCTTTTCCTTTTGTAACTTTCTTAACTATTAGGTATAAAAGTGTAAAAGCAAGTGATGCTATTACTGATTTAAGTAATATATTTCCAAATGATTTTGAAGCACTCTTTACCTCTTTTACACTTACAATTGCATTTGGATATGTTTCTTTTATATTTAAATCTTTATTATATGTACTAACATATAAATTTCCTTTTATGTTATTATTTCCTGAAATATTAAGTGTATTAACTTCACATCTCAAATCTTCTTCAATTGTCCCAGAAACATTTAAATCTGTTGATGAAATTACAACACTCTTATTTATTTTTCCTTTAATATTTGTATTTTTGGCAACTATAATAACATCATCACCTACAGTTACGTTTTCTTCAATTGTAACTGTACCACCTGAATATATAACAGCATTTTTCTCAACATTTGAATTTATTACAACATCTTTAGCTGATAAAATAAGGGCATATTCAATATCAGAATTTATTCTTATACTGTCTGAAGAAACTAAAAGTTGCAAACCTTTCAATGGTTGATTTACATCAATTGTACTAGCTGATGATAATATTCCAATATTATCTATTGGTTTGTCAACAACAATTCTTCCTACAGCATTTCTTAAATAAGGTAAATAAATATTTGAGGCTTCATTACTTGTTTTATAATCCCCCTCTGAACCTTTTATATCAAATATACTATTTACAGTTGCAACATTTGCTTGTGCAGTATCTTCTTTATTACTTTCATCTGTAGCAAATATTTTTCCATTTAAATTAAATGCTACAAACACTGCAAAAATTGCCATCAAAAGCATTGATATTTTTTTTGGTCTTATACTTTTTTTCATAAAATCACTCCCACTTTCAAAGTAACTTTATTATAGAATAAATTAGTAAAAAAATCAAGTATTTTAAGCCTTCTTTACATTATATGTACAAGCAAAAAAAATATGTAAATTAAAACTAACATATACAAAAATTATACAAAAATGCCTAGAAAAAATATTTCTAGGCATAGTAATTAAACATTATTTAACAATTCTACATCACTATTTAAAGCATCAACAAGTTCAGACATTCCATATTTACCTCTTTTAAAGAGCTCATACACTAAATTTTTCAAGCCATTCTTTATACAAGTAATCAAGATTTTACTACTTGGTGCAGAACAATTTAGTAAAATTTCAATCATAACTGTATCCTCACATTGAATACAATCTAAAATAGCATTACTTACATCTATTTTTGGATCATTTACCAATATTTTAGGCAATACTTTTATATATGACTTAGATACCAAAAGTTCAAACATCCTTTGCGCTCTGTTTTTATCATCTATCTTTTGATATATTTCAAAAGCGACATTTTCATAACTGGTTGTAGCATCCTGAAGTATAAAGTCATAAATTTTGTCTACATTATCATTTGATAATAACACATTAAAAGATTTGAGTATAACTTTTGCTATACTTTCACAATTAATCTGCCCTTCGCAATCATTAGACAATGCATACATCAAAATCTGATTATTATTATATGATACATCAAAATTAGTAAGCTCTACAATTTTTCCAAATACTTTCTCTGAATTCTTTAAACATGACCAACAAAGTGCCTCAATAATTTCACTTTCCTTCAATTTGAACCGTTTTAACATATAGTCGATTACTGTAACAAAGCCATTTTCAGATGCTCTGTATACAATATCATTTACCTCATCTTGTGATAGTTCAGAATTTTTTAAAATTTTAAGTAAGTCTTTTTCTTCAACTACTTCATCAAACTTAACAAAATTCTCTAAACATTCTAACATTATAATTTCCCCTTTTTTAATATTAATTTCTAAAGAAAAAGGTAATTTAATAAAATTGCCTTTATTTTTTGACGTTTTTATAGTTTAACACTTTATGTTAATTTTGTCAACCTTTAAGGTGAAAATCGACATTTTTAGATAAAAAAATTAATTGATACTCATATTGATGCCACTTGATATCAAATCAGAAACAATTTGTATGACATCATCAATTTCTTTTGGAGTTACTATAAAATTATCTGTATCTAATACATTTGCAATCATATTATATTTATTATCATCATTAAATATATTTATTACTTTTTCAATTTGTTCTTTATTTACACTATTATCTCCATTTTCAATCTTTTGTTTTGTGACCTCTACCATTTTATCAATTGCTTCACTTGTAATTGTTGCCATATCAACAACAGTTGGCACACCAATTGCAATAACTGGAACATTAAGAGTATTTTGGTTTATTCCTTCCCTTTTATTTCTAACACCAGCTCCTGGAGTAATACCTGTATTACTAAGTTGTATTGTAGTTCCAAGCCTATTAATACTACTAGATGCTAAACTATCTATTGCAATTACAATATCTGGTTTTACCTCGTTACATACAGATGTAATAATTTCTGATGTTTCAATTCCAGTTGTTCCAAGTACTCCTGGAGATAACGCACTTACACTCCTTGTATCTGGTTCAACTAAATCTTTTGCAAAGTTTATCAAGTGTCTTGTTATATCCACACTTTGCACAACTTTTGGTCCCAATGAATCCGGAGTTACATATATATTTCCAAGTCCTACTACAAAAATTGATTTTGTTTTATCTTCTCCTATTAAATTTTTTATCTCATTAGAAAGTGCATTTATAATTTTATTTTTATCTTTCTCTTCTAAATATTTAATGTCTTTTATTTCCATTGTAATATACTTTCCAATTTCTTTTGAAAGTGCTGTTGCACCATTTTCATTTAAAACATCTACTGTTGTTGTAGTAACTATTTCGTCATTTTTGCTTTCCACTTTTACTCCATCAATTTCTGTTAAATTATTTACTCTTTTATATGTATCTACTCTTTCATCAGCCATATCAGTTTTAAAGTTTATATACTTATCACTCATAAAAAAACACCTCTTTTTATATTATTTCATAAAAAGAGATGTTTTATAACTTAAATTAATACTTTACATTTATATATATTTACATAGTACAAATTATTTTTTTTAGTCCAACTTCAAAATCCATTTCACCATTTTTTGTCTTTTCATCGTATTCATCAAACATGTACATAATCTTCTTTAATTCATCTAAAGTGTACTTATTACAAGTTGAGCTTAAAAGTTTAAATGTATATGGATGAATTCCAAGGTAGGAAGCTATATTTTGTGCATTTTTACTTTTTAAATATTTTATCATATACATTTGCTTTACTTGTTTATATAACATGATATATACCTTAATTATTGATTCTTTCTGAGCCAAAATATTATCTAATAATTTTATTCCTTCTTCTTTTTCTTTATTTACAATTTTATTTAATACATCAAATATTTTTGCATTTAAAGTTTTAGAGCATATTTTATCTATTATTTCCTTTGTTATATTAGCTCCTGGTTCTAAATATATAACCAACTTCTTTATCTCATTTATATTATTGTTTTTATCTAATCCACATACTTCAACAAAATAATCTGCTACATCAAAAGTTAAATTTAATTTATATCTTTTTAAAAGATCATAAACATAAGTCGTCATAGCTCTTCTATCTAAAGTTTTAAATTCGCATACTTCTGCAAGCTTTGATATACTTTTATACGAAGTAAGCCTTTTATCTACACTTTCCTCAATAATTACAACAACTACATCCTCATCAACATTTTCTAAAAGCTTTGCATCAAATTTTAAATTTGTATTTTTTATAACAACAAGTTTATGACTACCAAAAAAAGTAACCTCTGATAATATATTTTCAAGCTCATCTATATTATCTTTTGTAATATAAAATAAATTAACACCATTTTCTAACTTATCAAATTGTTTTTTTATACTACTTAATTTTTTTTCTAAATCATATTTTTCTTCACCATACAAAAGGTATATATTACTATTTTTTTTCAAAAACTCACCTACTTTATTTTTTCTATATATTTAGTTATATCAGAAATTGCTATTTGTGCAAGTTTGGTATATCTCTCTTTTTTATCTTTTATTTTTACATCTAGAGGTTTTAATATTCCAAAATTTGCATTCATTGGTTGAAAATGTTTATTCTCTGTAGATATGTATTTTGCTAGACTTCCAAGCATAGTTGTATCTGAAAATTCTGCGCTTGTTCCTTTTATTTTATTTAATATATTATATGCCACCATCATACCTGAAGCTGCAGATTCAACATATCCCTCAACCCCTGATATTTGTCCTGCAAAATATATATTACTATTTTCTTTCATACAAAATTTATTATCAAGTATTTTACTTGAATTTATATAACTATTTTTATGCATTACACCATATCTTTCAAAAGTAGCGTTTTGAAGTCCTGGTATCATTCCAAATACTCTTTTTTGTTCACCAAATTTAAGGCTAGTTTGAAATCCAACTAAATTATACATAGTATTTTCCTTATTTTCACTTCTTAATTGTACAACAGCATATGGCTTTTCTTCTGTATTAGGATTTTGCAGACCAACTGGTTTTAAAGGTCCAAATACTAAAGTTTTTTCTCCTCTTTTAGCCATTTGTTCTATAGGCATACATCCTTCAAATAGCACCAATTTATCAAAGTCATGACGTGGTGCCTCTTCTGCAGTTATTAAGGCATTATAGAAAGAGAAATATTCGTCTTTAGTCATTGGAAGATTTAGATAATCACCTTCCCCAATTTTTCCATATCTATTCATTCTGTAGGCAATATTCATATCAATACTATCTGCAGATACAATAGGAGCTTCTGCATCATAAAAATATAATTTTTCTTCTCCTACTAATTTACTTATATTTTCAAGTAATGGCTTTGAAGTAAGTGGTCCTGTAGCTATAACGGTAATACCTTCTAGTTTTTCCACATCATCCACTTCTTCATATATTATTTCTATGTTATTATCACTTTTTATTTTATCCGTTATATATTCAGCAAATTTTTCTCTATCCACAGCTAGAGCTTGCCCTGCTTCAACTCTTGTTTTATGTGCTGCCTCAACAAATAAACTTCCAAGCATTTGCATTTCTTTTTTTAAAAGTCCACATGCATTAGTAATTTCGTCTGATTTTAAAGAATT
The DNA here is from genome assembly GCA_900554875.1 of uncultured Clostridium sp. Lineage (GTDB taxonomy): Bacteria > Bacillota > Clostridia > TANB77 > CAG-465 > CAG-465. The sequence continues at coordinate 12,139 of USJA01000003.1, forward strand.
ACTACACACAAGTTCTGCAAAATTATCACTTTTATGTGCCTCCGATTTTTTTATAGGTTTCATTTCATACAATTTAACTTTTATACCATTTTTAGCTAATATCCAAGCACATTCACACCCTGCAAGTCCTGCTCCTATTACATTTACGTATTTTATATTTTCCACAATATTACCTCACTTAATTATGATATATTCTATCATAAAATTGTGGTATTTTCTACACATAAAAGAAAAATAGAGGAGAAAAATTTTCTCCTCTATTAAAAAACTTACTCTAAGAAGTTTAAACAAAACATTGCTTCGTAAATTAATTCTAAATCTTTTGATTCTTTTATGATTTTTTTAAGATACTTTTTATCTTTAATTTTTGAAACAAAGAATCTTCTTGCTTTTATGTTGTAACTATCTGAAGTTATAATTTCATAAAAATCTTTATCTTCAAATTGCTCAGATAATTTATAAAGATAAGCAGTTCTTTCATATATAGCTTTCTTCTTTAAAAGCTTTTTTTAGAATTTTTTATCTTCAATTTTTCCAAAAACTTTCATTCTTACACAATCGTCGGAATGTACATATTCTTCCGAAATGTATTTTTTCAGAAAATCTTCATTATGAATTTTTTCAAGAGCTTTTAATTTCACTATAGTATTATTGCTCTTTAAAAAGATTTCATAAATATCTGGTGAGTCATCTTTTAGAGTTGCAATCATTCCGAGAGCAAGCTCTTGCAAAATTTCCTCACGTGAAAGATCTAAAACTTTAGTACAATATTCTCCTCTACATTCAGCAATAGTACTTCCACATTTATTTAAAGCCATTTTTACATTCTTATTCATAATTTTTCCTCCAGTAATTAATTATTTTTCTCGTTTAATTTTGACAAAATCTTCTCTTGTATTTCTGTATTTTTTTCAATAGCTTCAGTTTGCTTTTTTAAGCAGTTTTGTGTTTCCTTTAATTCAAAACAAACTTCTCTAATTTTAGAAATTATTACAAAGTACTGATCAGATGTCATCAATTTTTCTCCTATCTAAATATTTATTTGATAAAAAATATTTATCCTACAAATATATTATACCATATATTAGCCCATTTTTCAATATTTATGCAATACTAACTACTGCTTTATATGCAAAAAGTAGTAGAAATTTTAATTCTACTACTAATTATTTATTTTGCTTTTTTGGGTTTAGTCCATGAAATATAGTCACATTTGCTATCTTCAGAGTTAGTGTTATTTTCACAAACATAGAAAGTTCTTTTTTTCTTAGTCTTTTTAACTAATACTTTTCCTCCACAATTTGGACATGGAATATCAATTGATTGAACCAATGGCTTTGCATTTTTACACTCTGGATATCCAGGACATGCTAAAAACTTTCCAAATCTTCCTTGTTTTATAACCATATTTCTACCACATAATTCACATTTTATATCCGTTTCAACTTCTGGAATTTTTACTTTTTTTGCATTTTCTTCAGCATTCTTAACTGATTTTTCAAATGGCCCATAAAATTCTTTTAGCATTTCTACATAATTTACTTTATCTTCAGCAACCATATCAAGTTCATTTTCCATCTTTGCTGTAAATTTCTCATCAACTATATTAGCAAAGTTCTCTTCCATAAGTTCATTTACAATTTCTCCAAGTTCAGTAGGAACTAAATACTTATTTTGTCTTTCTACATATGTCCTCTCTTCAATAGTTGAAATTGTAGGTGCATATGTACTTGGTCTACCTATTCCTTTTTCTTCTAATGTTTTAACTAAACTGGCCTCTGTAAATCTTGCAGGAGGCTCTGTAAATTTTTGTTTACTATATATCTTATCCTGTTTTAATATATCCCCTGCTTCAAGTTCAGGTAAAATATTCTCTGTATTTTCTTCTTCATCTGCCTCTTCTTTTTTAGTCTTATCTTTATCATCTTTTCCTTCTGTATATAGTTTCATAAATCCGTCAAATTTTACAACAGAACCATTTGCATTAAATATATAGTTATCTACTTCAATTTTTACTCTGGTAGTATCATAAATTGCTGTAGCCATTTGACTTGCTAAAAATCTATTTAATATTAATGTATATAACTTTTGTTCATCCTTAGTCAAAGTATCATATACTCCTAGTGAATTTAATATATTTGATGGCCTTATTGCCTCATGAGCGTCTTGAGCGGACGCTTTTGTTTTAAAATATCTATTTTCATAATATTTATCTGAATATTTTGAAGTTATATATTCCTTTGCCATTTTTCTTGCATCGTCAGATATTCTAACAGAGTCTGTTCTCATATATGTTATATGTCCTGATTCGTATAACTTTTGTGCTACCATCATAGTCCTTTTTACATTAAATCCAAGTTTTCTTGAAGCTTCCTGTTGTAAAGATGATGTTGTAAAAGGAGGAGCTGGATTTCTCTTTCTTTCACTTTTTTTAACATCAATAACTTTATATTCTTTACCATCTATATTTTGTATTATTTCTTTTACCTGTTTTTCATTTGAAAGTTCAATTTTAGATTTTTTATCACCATAGAAATTTGCCATAAATCCAGTTTTATCTTTAAATAATTTAACAGATAAATTCCAATATTCAACTGGTTTAAAATTCCTAATTTCTTTTTCTCTATCAATTATTATTTTAAGTGCCACTGATTGAACACGTCCTGCACTTAATCCCTTTTTTATTTTTTTCCAAAGTATTGGACTAATTTCATATCCAACAATCCTATCTAATATTCTTCTTGCCTGCTGTGCATCAACTAAGTTTAGGTTTATAGCTCTTGCTTTTGATACTGCATTTTTCACTGCTGTTTTTGTTATTTCATTAAACTCGATTCTGCATTTGCTACCATCTTCTATTTCAAGTACATTTTTAATATGCCAAGCTATTGCTTCTCCCTCACGATCGGGGTCGGTTGCAAGATATACTTTTGATGCTTTTTTCGCCTTAGTCTTTATTTCATTTACAATTTTAGCTTTTCCCTTCATTGTTATATATTTAGGTTTAAAGTTATCCTCTATATCAACACCTAATTTACTTTTAGGTAAATCTATTATATGTCCTTGGGATGCAATTACATCATAACTACTTCCAAGATATTTTTTTATTGTTTTTGCTTTAGAAGGTGATTCCACTATTACTAATTTATCTGACACAATCTCTCTTCCTTTCAAAATTATTAATAACTAAAATTATTAATCATCTGTAGATTATACCACAAGAAAAATACTATAGTCAATCTTTGTATATAATATTTAACAAATTAGATAAACATCTAGTTGTAAGGTAAGCTTCATCTAAAGTATTTCCACTTGCACCAACTTCTATTAATAGCGAATATTTATTTAAATCTTGATTATATATAGAATTTCTAATCATCATAGGTTTAAACAAACCTGGATATACTTCATCTGCTAGTTGTTGTATCTTAAATGCAAGTTTTAAATTATCTTCATAGTATGGGTTATTTGTAACATCTGTACCTACTCCCATAACTAACATACACTGTGCAACCTCAACTCCCTTTATTTTAACAGTTGGTCTATAGTCAAGATCATTTGTAGCATCTCTATGTACATCTATACTTATTCCTGCATGCCCCATTGTTGCTAAAGCATTTTTTACTGTTATTCTAGATCTTGCATATGAACTTGTATATGTTCCATAATCATGGGGAGTTGTATCATGTACTACTTCAAATCCTTTACTATCTAAATTTTCTTTAAATTTTTTAGCAACTGATAGCATATTATATGTTGCATCTTGCGAACGTCTAGCACCCGAATATTCGAATTTATATTTATCACTATTAGCATAACTTTCAGACGTATGAGTATTATATAGCAAGATTTTATCACTTTTTTTGGTTAAAGTAATATTTGACACGGCAAGAGATTTAAAGTCTATATCCCTTTTTGATGAATAATTAAGTATTTTCATTTTATTTAAATTTATTCTTTGTATATTTTCGCTATTTTCAGTTATTTCAACATTTATATCTTTTTTTTCTCCAAATACACTTTGCTCATTTTTATCTTTTACAAGACTATCTAATATTTCTATTGCATCATTATTTGTATCTAATGTTTCAGATTTTTCAATATTTTTTACCTCTTTAAATAAATAATTTTCCTTATTATATATTCCATATACATTAAACACATTCGCAATTTCGACATTATTCCCCTCAGCTTGTCTAAAATTTGAACCAAAATATATTGCTTTTGACAAAATTGGAATATTTCTTATCAAAAGATAGTTTCCTATAACAAAAATAATTGCTATGGCAATTTTTGAAAAACAAAAATATTCTTTAATATTTTTGCCTTCTATACTTTTAAATCGATTTGTAATACTTATCTTTTCTTTTTTATTTTGATTTTTTATTCTGTTTACTATTATTTTACTATTATTTTGCTTTTTTTTAGATAAAAAAACAGCTGTAATTTTCATAAACTTATCACCTTAGTTTAATTGTATTACAACTATTTGTTATATATTACAAATCTTTTTAATCTAATAAATTATTCATCTCATTACTATATTTATCTAAAAGAGTAATTGTTTTTTCTTTAAGGTCAATTACTTCCTTTTTTATATCTAATAGCTTTTCTTTTTCCATTTCTATTAAATGTTCAATTCTGTCTTTCTCTTGCATTGATTCAATTCTTGAATTTTCTATAATTTTTTTAGCTTGATCTTCTGCAGTAATTAATGCATTTGCAACTTTTTCTTGTTTTGCTATATAATCTGTTTCATATTTTTCTAATTTTCTTTTTAAAATAGTAAGTTCGTTTGCGATTCTATTTGCATCTGATTTTTCGGCTTGGATTTTACTTTCATATTCTGCTTTCATAGCTTTTATATATTCTTCAACTTCTCTTTTATCATACCCAAACATCTCATTACTAAATTTCTTTTCGTTCTCCATTTATTACTACCTCCAAAACTGCCCCTAAATGTTTTCTGTATTATATCAAATTTCTACCCAATTTTCAATCTTTTTAATAAAATTTTGATTTATTTAGATATAATTCCTCCTGCTATTACAACATCATCAATGTATATAACACAAGACTGACCTGGAGCAATAGCAAACTGAGGTTCATCGAATGTAATTTTTATTTTTTCTCCATCTATATATGCTGTTGCTTTTGCCTCTTTAGCCTTATACCTAATTTTTACTTTTACATTAGTACCATCTTTTGTTATTACATTATCTATTAGTACATTTACATCTTCAATTACTAAATTTTTACTTAATACACTATTTTTTTCTCCTACAATTATTTTATTTTCATCAGGATTTATGTTTACAACATATAGCGGTTTTTCATTTTGAATACCAAGACCCTTTCTTTGACCTATTGTATAATGTGTAAAGCCAGTATGTTTTCCTCTTATTTTACCATTAATATCAACAATTTTTCCCTCTTTAACTTTAATATTTTCGTCTAAAAATCTAGTATGGTTATTATCTGGTATAAAGCAAATATCTTCGCTATCTGGTTTAGAAGCAACAAGTAAATTATTTTCTTTTGCAATTTGTCTTACATCATCCTTACTCTCAAATCCCTGCAAAGGAAAAAGTATATGTGGAAGTAATTCTTTATCTATAGGATATAGCACATAACTCTGATCTTTTAAAATATTATCAGATTTTTTTAGTACAAAACAATTATATTTCTCACTATATTCTGTTTTTGCATAATGACCTGTTGCAATATAATAGCAATCAAGTTTTTTTGCAAGTTCATACATTTTTCCAAATTTTAAGAATCTATTACACATAATACAAGGATTAGGAGTTCTTCCAGATTTATACTCATCAATAAAATTGTCAATTACGTATTTCTTAAATTCTTCTCTAAAATCATATGTATAGTGTTTTATTCCAAGTTTATGGCATACTCTTTTTGCGTCATTTATTGTACTTAAACTACAACAAGCAGTTTCATTTTCTACAAAGTTCTCATCCTCAAAAAGTCTCATTGTAATTCCAATTACTTCATATCCAGCATTTTTTAGTAATATAGCACTTACTGAGCTATCTACTCCCCCACTCATTCCAAGTAATACTCTTTTTTTATTTTCCATTTTTTCTCCTCTTTTACAAAATAATACATATATAGTATAACATAATTACATAAAAAAAGCTAGTAAATATAGTACTATTCACTAGCTTTTAAAATTCTACTCCTCTATTTTATTTAATATCTTGCATATACTATTTATTAAGTAATCAACTTCTTCTTTTGTATTGTCTATACCAAAGGTTGTCCTAATTGTACCACCTATGTATTCATCTGGTACATTTATAGCTGAAAGTACATGTGATTTTTGTATTGCACCTGCAGTACATGCAGAACCTGCCGATACGCATATTCCCTTCAAATCCAAATTAAAAAGCATAGCCGCTCCATCAATGTTTTTAAATGAAAAATTTGCATTATTTGAAAGTCTTTTTTTAGCATTTCCATTTAATCTTGCATTTGGTATTTTTTTCAGGATATTTGAAATATAATAATCTCTTAAATTTTTAATATATTTATTATTTTCTTCTAAATTTGAATATGATATTTTCATTGCTTCAGCCATTCCAACTATTGCTGCAACATTTTCAGTCCCTGCCCTTTTATTACTTTCCTGATGTCCGCCATCAATAAATTTGGAAAAGTTTATCCCTTTTTTTACATATAACGCTCCTATTCCCTTTGGTCCATGAAATTTATGAGCAGATAATGATAATGAGTCTATATTTAGTTTATTTACATCTATATTTATACTACCTACTGCTTGCACAGCATCAGTATGAAATATAACATGATGTTCTTTTGCTATTTTACCTATTTTCTCTATGGGCTCAATAGTTCCTATTTCATTATTTGCAAACATAACAGAAATAAGTATTGTATTTTTATTTATTAACTTTTCAAGTTCATCTAATTTTACTATTCCACTTTCATCAACATCTACATATGATATTTCAAATCCTTCTTTTTCAAGAGACCTACAAGTTTCAAGTACGGCTGGATGTTCTATTTTAGACGTAATTATATGATTTCCTTTACTTTTGTATGCTCTTGCTATACCTTTTATTGCAGTATTATCACTTTCACTACCACATGAGGTAAAATATATTTCACTAGGATTTGCACCAAGTATATTTGCAATTTCTTCTCTTGCATCTTCAATAGCACATCTTGCTTCTTGTCCAAAACTATATATTGATGATGCATTTGCATAATTTTCTTTTAAATATGGTAACATTTTTTTTAGTACATCCTCATTTAAGCTAGTTGTTGCTGCATTATCGAAATATTTTACATCCATTTTTTTCACCTTTTAAACTACTATTATATGATAAGTATAGCATATTTAATTTTTTTTTACAACAGACAAAATGTTAAATTTATTTTTCATTTTTATTATTTTATTTTATATTTCCACATTTTTTGCAAATAATACTTTTAGGTGATTAAAATGAGTTCAAATGTAAATATGACAAATCAGGAATACTCTGATTATGTAGATACAAAAGCAAAAAAAAGTCCTATTTTAAAAAATATAATTCTTGCTTTTATAGTTGGAGGTCTTATTTGTATAATAGGCCAAATAATTACAGATATATGTATGAATTGTGGTATTGATAAAAAAAGTGCTACAACAATTACAACTATAATATTAATATTTATTGGTGCTTTTTTAACAGCAATTAGGGTTTATCCAAAGCTTGGCAAACATGCTGGTGCAGGTTCTATCATACCTATCACAGGTTTTTCTAATTCAATAGTTGCTCCAGCAATTGAATTTAAACTTGATGATTACATTTTAGGTCTTGGTGCAAATATGTTTAAAATTGCAGGTCCAGTATTAGTTTATGGTATTACAACCTCTGCTATCATTGGATTTATATATTGGTTATTAAAATTATTTATAATATAGGAGGGAAAAATGAAAGTTGGAAATCAAACTATAAAATTTAAAAATTCTCCAAAAATATTTGAAACTTCATCTATTGTTGGACCAAAAGAAATGCAAGGTCCTCTTGCAAACGAATTTGATATGCATAGTGACGATATTTTCTTTGGAGAGAAGACTTTTGAAAAAGCTGAATCAAGAATGATGAATAATTGTATTAATAATTTATTCACAAAAACTGGTATGAAACCTGAAAAAATAGATTATATTTTTGCTGGTGACCTTCTTAATCAATGTATGGCATCAGGTTTTTGTATTAGGGAACTAGATATACCTTTTTTCGGAGTATATGGAGCATGTTCAACGTTTATAGAATCATTAATACTTGCATCAAGTTTTATAGATTCAGAATATGCAAGTAAAGTAATTGCTGCAACTTCATCACATTTTTGTAGTTCTGAAAGACAATTTAGAATGCCATTAGAGCACGGTAATCAAAAAAGTCCAACTGCACAGTGTACTGTTACTGCTAGTGGATGTGCTTTAGTAGTTCCAAAAGACTACAAAGATTCAACTGGTGCATATGCAACATATGCAACCCCTGGTAAAATTATTGACCTTGGAATAAAAGATGGAATGAATATGGGAGCTGCAATGGCACCCGCAGCTTTTAATACTATAATGACACACTTAGAGGATACTGGTAGGAATGCTGACTATTACGATGCAATTATAACTGGAGATCTAGGAGTTCTTGGCTCAGATATATTAGTAGATTTATTTAAAAAAGAAAATATTGATATATCTTTAATACATAAAGATTGTGGAAAATTAATATATGATGATGCAACTCAAGATACTCATTGTGGTGGAAGTGGTTGTGGTTGTATGGCAAGTGTATTTAGTGGTTATTTTTATAAACTATTAAAACAAGGTAAATTAAATAAAGTTTTAGTTGTTGCAACTGGTGCACTTATGAGTACTCAATCATCTCTCCAAGGAGATTCAATTCCTGGAATTGCTCATGCAATATCAATAGAAAATGAGGTGGTATAAATGGATATATTTATCGAATACTTAAAAGTATTTATCACAGGAGGAATTATATGCTCAATAGGTCAAATTTTAATCGATAAAACTAAACTTAGTCCAGCACGAATTCTAGTTATATTTGTTACATTAGGAGTAATACTTACTTCAATTGGAATATATGGAAAAATAGTTGAATTTGGTGGAGCTGGAGCTACTGTTCCAATTTCAGGATTTGGTTATTGCCTTGGAACAGGTGTTATTGAGGAAATAAATAGTGTAGGATTTCTAGGAATATTTACTGGCGGCGTAAAAGCATGTGCAGCTGGAATTTGCTCTGCTGTTGTTTTTGGATTCTTATGTGCGTTGTTTTCTAAACCTAGTATAAAATAATTACAATTTTGTTACAAAATAATTACATAAACATTTTCATCAATCAAATTATTGCATATTTTTACTTTTTATGATAAAAATATGATATAAAATTTATAAGGAGGTTTATATGAAAAAAATAACTTTAAAATCATTATTTAGTTTAACTTTTGTATTCTTCTCTTTAACCTTAGCAAGTTTTTGCTTTGGTGAAGCAAAAGAAAATGATGAAGTATATTTAGAAAAGCCAACAAATTGGGCAGATGATTCTGTTTATGTTCAATTAACTGATACTTCTGATAATTCAAATTTATTCTCTGAACCAGGAATGAAAATGAATAAATTTTTAGATGGTTTTTCACTTAATACGGGTGTAGAGAATTACATATTTTCAATTAATGACGTATATAAAGTAACAATTCCTGCAGTTAATGGTAAAAATTATGATAAAATTTCATTTTCAAACGGAAATGAAAAAACAGCTACTATTGATTATACAACAAAAATATTTAAAATTGACGATAATTTAAACGTATTAGATCTTAGTGAAAATATCTCTATTGCATATGTAGTTTCATTACTACGTTTTCATGATAATTTACCACAAATAAATAAAGCAATTGACCAAAATGTATTAAACACTATATTGTTAAATGTTCAAAGCGGATATACAAATATGCAAAAATATATTTTATCGCCAGAGGACGTATCAACATTCGACTTCTTAAAGAATTTGAGTGATGTTTCATTATATATGACAAAAGCTGACGGCAAGTTTGAACAATTAGACAAAAAATTAGCTGATGCATCAGATGCGGTTAATAATCCAAAATATAGTGAAGATAATAAAGATGAGTTAAGAACAGCATTACCAATTGCCCAAGAAATTAGGGAAAACTATATATATTACACTAACGATCAAGTTGATGATATAATTGAAAAATTAAATCTATTAATGAAAAAATTAGTTGTCAATACAACAGAATTAGAAAAATTATATGAAAAGGCAAGTCAAATTGATAAAACAAAATATACAGATGATTCTGTTAAAGAATTAACTGAAAGAATGAATGAAGCAAAAAATGCTCTAGATAATAAAGAAGATTTAACAATTGAAGATTTAGATAGAGTAACTAATAATTTAAGTGATGCCATAAATGGTTTAGTTCCTGATACTTCTGCTTTAGAAGATTTAATTAACAAGGCAAATAATATAGATAAATCAAAATATACAGATGACTCTGTTAAAAATTTAGAAGATACAATTAATGAAGCTAAAAATATTCTGGCTAATGATAATGACCTTACAGTAGGAAAAATAGACGACATATCAAATAAATTAAATAATGCAATTAATTCATTAGTTGAAAAAAATACAACAAATTCTGAACAAAATAACGATAACGCTTTAGTTGCTGACCAATCTAGTTCTAATCCATCTACTGGTGATGTTTTAGCAATAATAATTATTGTTATGGTTGCTGCTATTGTTGTAATTGGATTTACTTCAGTATATTTAAAAAAGAAAAAAGTTAACACAAAAAAATAATGAAGATTAATAAATAAGAGTAGTTTAATGCTACTCTTATTTATTAGAGGGGAGAGAATCATATTAATGAGAAATGGAAATATAAACAACCAAAAGAAGGAAGAAAAAAGTAAAAAAAATGTAATTATAGTAATAATTAGAATTATATCTATTCTTGTTATTTTAATATGCGTTGGATTAATAATTTATAGATATTTTAATTTAAAAGATTCATCAAAAGTTATTGAAGATATAAATTCCAATATAGAAATAAATGATAAGAATATAGAATTAGATGGAGTAGCAACAAGTTTAATTGATACAGATGTTTCCTCTTTAAAGAAAATTAACAAAGATACTGTAGCATACATCAAGGTAAATGGAACAAATATTAGTTATCCAGTAGTACAATCAAATGATAATGAATATTATCTAAGACATTCTTTTGATAAATCATATAGTCAAGCTGGGTGGATATTCTTAGATTACAGAAATAATATAGAGAGATTAGATAACAATAATATAATATACGGACACAATATGTTAAATCAGACGATGTTTAGTAATTTAACTAAAATGTTAAATAAATCCTTTTTTGATGACAGTAATAACTTATATATAAACTTAACTACTGAGAGCAAAAAAACAATATGGAAAATATTTTCAGTATACGTTACAAATCCTGACACATATTATATGACTATAGGTTTTTCATCAACTTCAGCACATCAAGATTTTTTAAATACAATAAAAAATAAAAGTATGTATACTTTTGATGAGCAGGTAACAACTACAGATAAAATTCTTACACTTTCAACTTGCACGAATTTAAATACAAAACGACTAGTTGTCCATGCTAAGCTTATGTATTCTGAAAATAAATAACAGATGATAATTCATCTGTTTTTTTGTTATTTTTTCCAGTATATTTTATTCGTTTTAACCAATAATAATTGTGTGGTTTAAAAGGAGGAAATTTTATGGATAATTTAAATCAAATTGAAATTCAAAATATTAGACACATTTGTGGACACACTGCAAGTTTTTGCGACAAGATAAACTATTTTAAAACGCTTACTCAAGATCAAAATATTACAGAAGTTCTAGATAGTATATGCAATACATGTACTACAATAAAATCAGAACTTTCAAGTATGTTATAGGAGGTTAAAATTATGAATGAAAAATTAGCAATGGATTCTGTACTTTCATGTACAAACTCAATAATTACACTACTTAACTATTCAATTCAACAAGCAAATAACAAAAATTTTAGAGATACACTTATAGAGCAGAGAAATACTCTAGAAAATTTACAATGGAAGGTTTATTTAATTGATAAGGAAAAAGGATATTATATACCAGCTGCTCCTGCAGGTCAGGCTGATATTGAACAAGTAAAACAGGCTATAAGTCAATAATATAAAAGGAGGCATTTGGCCTCCTTTTATATTTCAGAGTATGTAGAAAAATTTGTGTAAACTAAGAATAGTAAAAAAATCCTTTCTATGA
>USJA01000004.1 GCA_900554875.1 uncultured Clostridium sp.
ACGTTTTAAAAAATCACAGACTATTATTATATAAATTTTTATTTGTTGAAAAAACAATATTAAATATGTATAATTTTAAATAATAATGTCGGAAAAGGGATTTTATTGGGAGGATTTTATATGGAAAAGAAAATATGCATAAATGGCAAAAAAGAACTTTATTCATATGTGGGTGGAACTGTTTTAGTTGCCTTAATGATAGTTGTTATGCTGTTTGGTATTAATGTAGTAAAATTACAAGGTAAAGATGATAAACTAAGTAGTAAAATGGCACAAAACTATGATCAGGTAAAGTATAACGAAGATGCTACTCAAAGCCAAAGTGTGAGATTTGATGCGTATGTACTTAAAGATGTAGACGGAGATGGAAAAGCAGAAAAATTAAGAGGAACATGTAAAAAAATAGGTGGTCAAGACACTTTATATATGGAACTTAATGTTAACGCAGTTGGTAAATTAAAAAATGCAAGTATATCTATAAATGGAAAAAACTTTTATCTATCTACAGCTCTAATTGAAGATGATGTAATATCTAAAAATTATATATCTTCTAATACTAAACAGATAGATATTAAAGAAATTTCAGAGGGAACAAATGCTTTAATACAAGGTACAATAAAAAGTGGAGACTATAGTTATACTAATGATATACGAAAAGCAATACAAGATGGTAATATAAATAATTATTCTGTAAAGGATAATGAAATTACATTTACTGGTGTTTATGTTGATGAAAATGGAAATGAGCAAACTATAAGAAAATCAGTTAATTTAACTGTTGATTGGTATGGTGAGGTAGAGACTGCAATTAAAGATACATATCAAAGTTATAAATTAGATTATACAAATAATACAGTTAATTTTAAAATTGAAGTTGAAGAAAAGAAACATCAATTAATGTTGTCAAAATTACATGTTGAAGGTGTTATTCCACAATTAAATGGATATGATCCAATAAGTGTTGAAGTTTCAAACGGAAGCGGTAAATACGATAGCTCTACAAAAAAATTTGTTATAGAAAAATCCAATTCTCTAATTGATGAGGGAATAGTAAGTCTTGAGATTCCAAATGAGGAACATATAAATGTTAATGTTACATATCCACAAGAGGCATTTGTAGCCTCTGAAAAGACTAAAAAACTAATGATTGAAGTACCAGTTGAGGCATATTATGAGGGATATAATAATTCAAAAGTTACTGGGGAAAGTGTAACTAAAAGCAATGTTGAAAAGAAAAGCATTATTGCTACATATTCAGAGTACGTTCCAGATGGACAATATCAATTTGAATCACGTGCAAAAGGTATACTTAGCAAACGTAATGTAATAAATGCATATACTGATAAGCAAAATGCAATAAATGATACATATGAAGTTATATGGCAAATTGTGCGTACTAAAAATACTAATTCTGGACATTTAGAATTTGAACAAACTCAAGGGGATTCAATTGGTATATATTTTTCAAATAGTATACGTAATAAAGAGATTTATTTTGCTGGAGATATTGAGGATTTATTAGGTAAAGACGGAAAAATAAAAATATATAATGCAGATACAAACGAATTAATAAAAGAATTAGACATTGATGAGGCTAAAAAGGTATATACATATCCAAGTGAAATAAAAAGAATAAAAGTTGTTACTAGTGATGTTGTTGAGGGGAAAGACAGAAAATACGGCTCTATTCAAGTTCATAATGTAAAAGAAATAAATAACCTTGAATTAACAAATGAAATTTCAATAGAAAACTTGTTAAAACAAGAAAAAATATATAGCTATAGCAAATCTAGTGCAGGCAATCAGTTAAATCAAATTGCTGAGATTGAATATAAATCTCCAATTTCTGAAGTTTTATTAGAAACTTCTGAAACAGATTTTTCAAGTCAAGCTATAACTAATACTGATATAAAAATAAAGGCTCAAAATGATTTAGAAAAAAGTTGGGTTAATGGTACATTTTTAATAAAATTTCCAAGTAAGGTTACAAATGTAAATATAAATAGTATTAGAACTAGTAATTCAAATGTTATTATTTCACAAAGTGAAAAATATGAAAAAGATGGAAATGTTTTCATTAAAATTGTAACTTCTAATAATGAACCATTAAATTTTGACATAGATATGAATGTAAATGTCGAGTGCGATCCAATGACAATTACTACATCTGAAAAAATTGAAATATATGCATATAATCCAAATAATGATATATATGATATAAATACTAGAGAAAAAGATATATATGATATAAATAATAATAATAGTACTTCAGATTTTGTTGGATTTGGAGAAAATACAATAAATATAATTGCACCAAATAGTTTGCTTACTACTGAGCAAATACTTGATGAAAATGGTGAAGTAGTTGCAAAACCATCTGGAAAACTTGAAATTGATAAAGATAATTTAACTAAAAGACATACTGTAGAGGTTAAACTTTTAAATAATTACTCAGGAGATGGAATAAATAATACATTTATTGTTGGAAAAATACCTACTAAAAATAACACATATATAATCAATGGAAAAGAAGTTGGTTCAGATTTTAGTACGTATATGAAAAATGGTGGTATAAAGGTTCCTGATGAAATAAAAGATAAAGTTAAAATATATTATTCAGAAAAAGATGATGTAACAAAGGATATAAACGATAGCAATAATGAATGGGTAGAATCACCATCAGACTTTTCTAAAATAAAATCATACATAATTGATTTAAGTGCATTAACTCTTAAAACAGGAGATACATTATCTTTCTACTATGATTTTGAGGTTTCTGGAAATGCACAATATAATCAGGTATCATATTCAACACATGCTGTATATTTTAGTCTTTTGACATCTGAAGGAAAATTATCACAAGAAATAGAAACTACAAGAGTAGGAATACTTATTGCTAAAAGACTAAATTTGAATTTGACAAAATATGAAGAATTTTCAAATGACAAGGTAAAAGATTCAGTGTACAGTATTACAGATGGGGAAAATGAGATTATTAATACAACTGACGAAAATGGAAGAATTAGCTTTGATAATATATTTTTAGAGAAAGAGTACACTTTAGTAGAAAAGGAAGAAAACCCAAATTATGAAAAGGATACTCAGGTAATAAGATTTAATACATATTTAGAAAATAATGAGCTTAAAATAAAAGTATTAGAGGGTAATTTAAGAGGAAAATCTAGTGCACTAGAAAATGGAAAATATGTAGGAAAAATTGATTTAGATACAAGGGCAAAGTATATATTAGATATTAATAAGTTCGAGTATGCCACTGATAAAAAACTTTCAAATGTTAAATTTGATATTATTTCTTCAGATGGAAAAATATCTGTTGCAACAAATGGAGAAGGTAGTGTAAGATTACCTAGATTAAATCAAGATAAGGTGTATACTTTAAGAGAAACTTATGCAGAAGGATATGACGATTTAGTAGATGATATTAACTTTAAAGTTATATCAGAAAATGGTGTATATCAATTACAAATTTTATCTGGAACTATAAGGCAGGATAGTTATATTGTAAAGAAAGAGGGAAGTAGACCTACACTAACATTAAATATAGAAAATCAAAAAATAGATTCTTATACTTTTGAACTATCAAAAGTTGATAAAAATACTGAAAAGTCAATACCTAATACAGTATTTAGTATACAAGGTAGATGGATACAAGATGGTACAACATATACAACTAATGAAAATGGAAAAATACGTTTAAAATTGTATGAGGGTGTTGAATACACTCTAAAAGAAGAAAAAGCAGCTAGTGGATATGTTTTAAATAACGAAGAAATAAAATTTGTAGCCAATAAAGAAGACGGAAAATGGAAATTAAAAACAACAAAAGGAAACTTTAGAAGTGATGCATTTATAGAAAATGATAAAATTTCTGTTGAAATAGCAAATGAGAGTATATTTACTATAATAAAGAAAGATGAAGAAACAGGTAAACTTTTAAAGGGTGTTAAATTTGCTATAAACGAAGTTACTAAAAATGAAGACGGAACAGAAACATTAAATGTTGCTAAAGATGTTAATGATAAAGAAGTAGGAACAAAAGAAATAATAAACGGGGTTGAGTACCAAATTCTTGAAACTGACGAAAATGGAACAATTGGAGAACAATTAAAATCTGGATTATATAAAGTTGTAGAAATTCAGGCTCTTGAAGGATATGATATCTCTGACAGGGAAAAATATACATATTATTTTGGTATTGGAGACTCATCTGAAGGAAAGAGCAGTATGTCACTTGAATGGGAAAGCAGTGATATAAAAGAAAACTACATTTCTAAAACAAGTGATGGAGGATATGTAGGAGTTCATTCTGAAGTTATTACAAAATATAATAAAGACTTTAATGTTGAGTGGAAAGATGGCAATTGGAATGGTTCTTATGATGGCCTAAAAAAGGTTGTTCAAACAAATGATGGAGGTTATCTTGCTTTATCTCCTGATTATTTAGTAAAATATACAAGCAGTGGAAGTATTGAATGGAAACAAAAAATAAATTCAACTAACTACTATACAAAATATGGGGATTTTACTATTTCAAATGATGGAAATATTTTATTGGTAACATATGCATCAGTTGATGATTATAATCTAGATGATTCAGTGGATTATGCTTATGGAAACCATTCTACGTTTGTAAATGTACAAAAATTAAGCATGGATGGTACAGAAATATGGAAGAAAAATCTATATAGTGGTTATTATGACACACACAATAATGATATGGTTGTAAGAATTTATGAAGATAGTCAAAATTGTAGCTTGATATATATATCATATAGACAACAAGATGCCCAAATGCTATATAAGTTAGATAATGATGGCAAAGAAATTTTTGGTAGAATTTTTAATGCTGGATCAAGAGGAGCAAGTTTTAATGCTTTATTAAGAGATGTTATTGAGGTCGATGATGGGTACGTATTTGTAGGAAGTGTACGACATCCCTCAGCAGCGTATGGTGCTTATGGTGGAGAAAGTACATACGACTGGTCTGGTGCAATTATGAAAATTAATAGAGATGGAAGAGTAGATTGGATCAAAGATAATAGTGATGATACTAATTGCTTTATTGATATTAAGAAAACAAAAGAAGGAAATTATATTCTTTCAACGAAAAGTAGTGTATTAGTATATTCAAATGATTTTGAAAAAATATCAGAATATAAATATGGTACTCAAAATAAGAATATTCCAAACGATGTATATAATTGGCCAAACACTGAGGTATTAGGTGATAATAAAATACTTATCACTAGTGATACGGATAGTTATAATAGTACTAGGCCAACATCAACATTAAATATTACTAAAGAAGCATCAAACTATCCAGAAAGACAAGAGATTATTGTATATAATTCACTTAAAGAATATAATATTTCCACAGCTACAGATGGACATGGAAAAATATCTGGTATGGATACTTCTGTGTTTGAAAAGGTAAAATATGGTAAAGATTCAACTAAGGATATTGTTGTTACACCTGATGAAGGATATTCAATATCTAAAATCATGGTAAATGGTGATGAAATTGAATTTACACCAAATGAAGATGGAACGGTTACTTTACCTAAATTTACAAATGTTACACAGAATAAAGATATCCTAGCTACATTTGTAGAAAAATCAAAGCTTGGATTAGTAGAAGTAAAATATTATATAAATAATACAACAGAAGAAATTCATCCAACTCTTCAATTGCGTGGCGAAATTGGTACTTCATATATGACTGAAATAAAAGACAGTATCAATGGATATTCTTTAGTTACAGATAAATTGCCACAGAATGCTTATGGAACTATATCAGCTGATAAGACGGAAGTTATATATTACTATGAAAAGTTACCTGTAAAAATAACAACATATTTTTATGATATAGATACTAATCAAAAAATAGCTCAAGATAGAGTAGAGTACAAAAATGTCAATGAGGAATATAATTCATTACCTCTTGCTGTTACTCCAGATAAATACGTTTTAGCATCACATAGTGATAACATAAAAGGAATAATTACTGGAAATGAAGAGGGAAATGAAATTAATGTATACTATTATTATAAAACTAAAGAATTCACTGTTAAGACAAAATGTGAAAATGAGGGTGGAACAATAACTGGAAACGGTGAAGAATATTTAGAAAAAGTTAAATATGGTATGAATTCAAGTAAAAAAATAATAGTAATTCCTGATCAAAATTATGAAATAGATACTATATCTATAAATGGAAATAATGTTGATTTTACATTGAATGATAATGGAACTGTTGAGCTTGGACAATTTATTAATGTTACTGAAGATAAAGAAATCTCTGTTAAATTTAAAAAATCTTCATCAAAACTTATAGTAAGTTATGTGGAAGAAAAAACAGGTAATAAACTTATTGAAGATAAAGTAATAAATGGATTTGCTGGCGATGAATACATTGTAAACGCAACAGTAATACCACATTATAAATTAACAGATAATATGCCTGAAACGGTAAGTGGAAGATTCGAAAAAGGACAAAATAACATAACATTTTTCTATGAGGAAGACACAGGTAGTGTAGTTGTAAGCTATGTTGAAAAGAAGACAGGAAACAAATTATTGAAAGATGATGTACTAACAGGATTTGTCGGATATGAATATATTGTAAAAGCAAAAGCAGTTGCAAATTACCAATTAACAAGTGATACACTTGATACAATAAACGGTAATTTTGAAAGAGGACAAAAGAACATAATTTTCTACTATGAAAAGAATATTGGTAACGTAGTTATAAAATATTTAGATATAAATACAAAAGAAGAAGTAAGTAAAACTGAAATTATTACAAAAGAAGTAGGAGAAAAATATACAACAAGTAGTATTGAAATTGATGGTTATGAACTTGTAGTTGAACCAGAGAATAAAAATGGTGTAGTGACAGAGAATGAAACAGAGGTTATATATTATTATAGCAAAGTTAAGGAACCAGAGGAACCAATTGTCCCTGATGAACCTGAAATTCCAGAAACACCTGTAATTTCTGATGAAACAAATACTCCTTCAACTGGAGATAGTATATTTAGTGTTATTATTGCTCTAATTTTGTCAATAATTGTATATGCAATTACGCAGATAAAAAGGAAAAGAGGTGAGTCTTTTGAAAAATAAAGTAGCAATACGTAAAAGATTTGTAGTTACTTTGCTATTATTGGTATTACTTGTAATGCCAATAGTAGCAGTAAAAAGTAATGTAAATGCAGATACATTTGGTGTTTTTAATTATAATATATCATATGATGGTAAGGTCTCAATTACTGGACTAAATGATACTTCAGTCACTTCAATAGATATACCAAGTGAAATAGATGGGAAACCAGTAACTGAAATAGCATATGGTGCATTTAACAATTGTAAAAATATAAAAAGTGTAAATATTCCAAATTCTGTTATAAGTATAGGCCCATCTTCATTTCAAAATTGTACAGGAATAACAGGAAGTTTAGTTATACCAGACTCTGTAAACGCTGTATGTAGTTATGCATTTCAGGGCTGTACAGGTATTACAGAATTGAAACTGGGAAATTCTGTTAAATATGTAGATCAATATGCATTTGAGGGTTGTACTGGAATAACAGGTACTTTGGTTATACCAGATTCTATAGGAACAATTGGTATTTCCGCATTTAAGGGCTGTAATAGTATTCTTAATTTAAAAATTGGAACAGGAGTTGCAAGTATAGATGCTGATGCATTTAATAATTGTAGTGGACTTTCTGGAGAATTAACAATACCAGGAAATGTAAAAACTATAGGATCAAGTGCATTTTTAAACATTGGAAAATTTACTTCAATAAAACTTGAAGAAGGTTTAGAAACAATCGGAAATTATGCATTTTTTGGAAACACAAATGTAACTGAACTTACTATTCCTGATAGCGTTCAAACAATAGGATTTCAGGCTTTTGCATATTATTCTAATCTAAAAACATTAAATCTTGGCAACGGTGTTAAGATTATTGATGGGAAGGCTTTTCAAGATGCAACAAGTTTGAAGGAGATCGATATTCCAGAAAGTGTTCAAACGATTAATTATAATGCATTTTTGAATTGCACTTCATTATCAACAATAAATTTGCCTGATAATAATATAAATTTTGGTGGAAATGTATTTTTAAATACAGCATGGTATAATTCACAAGACGCAGGAGTTGTATACTTAGGTAAAAAATTATATCGTTATAAAGGTGCAATGCCATCCAATACTACTATTAATGTAATAGATGGAACAAATCAAATATGTGGTTATGCATTTGATAGCTTTACAAATCTTATTTCTATTTCAGTACCAGATAGTGTTAAATGTATAGATAATTATGCATTTAATAATTGTACGGGACTTACTGATGCAGGCGTTATATCAAGTGATATAGTGGGTAGCTATGCATTTAATAATTGTACAAATTTAAAAAATATAACACTTGGCGAAGGAATAACTACAATTGAAAAAAATGCATTTTACAATTGTACAGGGTTAACAAAATTAGAAACTCCAAGTACTATAAATAAAATATCAGATTATGCTTTTTATAATTGTAGCGGATTAACAGATGTTAAGATTTTAAGTGGTAGCTTAGGTTATAACTTATTTAATGGATGTAATAATATTAAAACTGCATACTTTGGAGAAGGAATAACAACTATGAATGGAATTAACCTTTCATCACAAAAATTAACTGACTTAACTATATTATCAGGTAATGTACCTAGTTTTAGCGGATGTAAAAACTTAGTAAATGTTACACTTGGAAATAAAGTTACAGAAATAGGAAGTTATGCGTTTGAGGGATGTACAGGTTTAACACAAATTGTGATACCTGATAGTGTAAAAACAATAGGAGATAGTGCCTTTAAGGGTTGCAGTTCTGTAGAAAAAATTTCAATTGGAAAAGGTGTTGAAAAAATAGGAAATTACGCATTTTATGGACTTACAAAATTTAACCCAGATATAATTATACCAGAAAATGTAAAATCAGTAGGTTCATATGCTTATGCAAATTGTAAAAGTGTTACAAGTCTAATAATAAATGCAAATGATGTATCCTTTGGTGAAAATTGTTTTTCTGGATGTGAAAATCTTGAAAAGTTAATTGTAAATGGTAGTGTAAGAAGTGTAGGACTAGGTTCATTTAATAATACTAAAATTGATGATGCTACTGAAATAGGGTATTACTATAAAAATAAAAAAGTTAAAACAGCTATAATAAAAGAAGGAGTAGAGAGTATTTCGTATAATACATTTTTAGGATGTGAAAATCTAAAAACATTGTATATTGAATCATCTGTGCTATCAAGTTTGGGGGATTCATATTACATACTTTTCTATGGATGTAATAACTTGGAAAAGGTGGTAATTACAGATGATAATCCAAATTTCACAGTTGTAGATGACATTATATATAGTAAGGATATGACACGACTTATAAGGTGCCTACCAGCCAAAAAAGGTAAAGTAAATATACCAAGTTCAGTAACAAAAATTGAATCTCGTGCGTTCTATGGATGCAAATATCTTGAAGGAGAACTTGTTATTCCTGATAGTGTTAAGGAGTTAGGAAGTTATGCTTTTTCTGATTGTTTAAGTGAAATACCTTTAAAAATTGGAAGTGGTATAAAAACAATAGGTAATTCTGCGTTTGAAAATTCAAAATTTACTGGAAAATTAATAATTCCTAATAATGTAACAGGAATCTCGCAAAGAGCATTCTTTAATTGCTATAACTTTACAGGAGAATTGATTTTAAGTGAAAATCTTAGTTATATTGATAGTGAAGCCTTTGAGGGATGTAGCTCAATTAGTGGAACTTTAAAATTTCCAGATAAAATATATAGGATTGCAGAATCAGCTTTTGCATTATGTGAAGGAATAGAGAAAATAGACGTTGGGGATGGAATTAATTGTAGTAGACTTGCATTTGCACATTGTATAAATCTAAAAAGTATTGTTGGGAAGAATATTGAAACATCAAATATGGATGGAATCTTTATGGGATGTTATTCGCTTAAGAGCTTAGATTTAGAATCATTTGGATATAAATATTCAGTTAGTGGGGGCTCGTCTTTCTTAGAATGTGAAGGTATCGAACGAGTAGGAACAAACTTCAAATCTATTGTAAGCGATATGTTTAGGGGTGCAAAAGGTTTAAAAGAGGTTGAAATTGCATCAGGTATTACTGAACTTCCACGTGGAATATTTGCAGAATGTCCAAATCTAAAAACTGTAAAAATACCTTCTAGTGTAAAAACAATACATAGTTTAGCCTTTTATAAAACAACAAATATACAAGATATATATGTTGATAATAATAGAAGCGATGTAAATTATGCCGAATATCTTGAGAGTGTTTGTCCAAATGTACACTATTTAGATAGTGTATATACAGTTAATAAAAATGTTCCAGATAACGTTGAAATTATTGACGTTGAAAAACCTGAATCAGGTGAATTTAAATATAACAGTAATTATAAATTTAAGGTTAATGTTAAAGATGGATATAAAATGAGTAATTTGATTGTTAAGACAATAATAAGGGGAGAAGAAAAAGAACTTCAACCTAAGGAAATCAATGGAGAGGATGTATATGTTTTAGAAAATATTAAAGATAATGTTGAGATAAACATTACAGCAGAAATTGATTTATTAAGTTTAAATGAAAATGATGAAAATTCATAAATTAGTAAGGCTTTTAAATAAAGGCCTTATTTTTGTATACATAATTAATTAAAATCACTTTACATTAACTGAAAAAAATGTTATACTAAATAGTATAGAAAATAAGCAATAATTTAAAATTATAAATTATAATGGGAGGGATTTCATGCAGAAATCACATTAGATTGATATTCAAGATAATAGTAACAATAAATGTTATTCTATTATTGTTACTATTGGCAATCGAGAAGAATGATAAAACAGGAAGAAATAATGTAGAGTATTCAAATTATACTCCAAACTATATATCAAATGATTACATTATGATAAAAAATAAAAGTAGTGAGAAAATAACTGCTATGGTAAATTATGATGTGATTTTGACATATGATCCTGAAGGTAGAGAAGGTGAAACTCTTTATGATTTGGGCCCATATGAAGAAAAAATAATAGATATATATAGTGTATGTGGAGTTGAAAAAAAGGATGTAGAAGATTTAAAACTTGATATAACCGAGTATAATTTCTTGTTACTATATTACGAAGATATATTTCATGCATTTGCTTGGGTAACAGGTTTTACCTTTCTGTTTTATATAACATGCATAAAAAGGGAAAAAGTCTAAATAAGCTTTTTCTCTTTTTTTCTATAATCTTAAAAAAATATGTTACAAAAATATTACAAAGGGGTAGAAACGGTATAATTTTCGCTTTTTTTTAAAAAACTATTGCTTTTTTTATAAAAATAAGTTATAATAATGATGTTGATTTGCGTTGAAGTAAGATGTGGCTACCCACCGAGGTAGGGAACTCTTATGGAGCATGTCTGGTTTAAAATCAGGCGGCAAGTATAATTGATATGTATTTGCCAAGTTTTATTTTAAGTAAAATTTGGTTTTTATATGTCTAAAAAAGAAACACACGGGGTAGTGTAAAACTTGTGACGCTGAGATGTTATAGAAAAGGAGTGTTTTACATATGGCAAAAGAACAAACTAAAAAAATGAGAATAAGACTTAAAGCTTATGATCATGTAGTGCTAGAACAAGCAGCATCAAAGATTGTTGAAGTGGCTAAAAAAACAGGTTCAGAAGTTTCAGGACCAATTCCACTACCAACAGAAAAAGAAATTATTACAATATTACGTTCTCCACATAAACATAAAGATTCAAGAGAACAATTTGAAATGAGAACTCATAAAAGAGTTATCGATGTTATCAAACCAAACCAAGCAACTGTTGATGCACTAATGTCAATAGATATGCCTGCAGGTGTTGATATCGAAGTTAAATTATAATTAAACTTTTAAAATGTTTAGTAGTCATCCTATGAAATAAGGCAATGACATACCCTATACTAAGTGTTTGTATATTTTAAATATGAAGTTTAAAAGCTAAAAATTAAAGGGAGGAAAACAAAATGGTAAAAGAAATTTACGGTAAAAAAGTTGGAATGACACAAATCTTCTCTGAAGATGGAGTTGCAATTCCGGTTACTGCAATTGAAGTTAAACCTTGTACAGTAGTTGCTAAAAAAACTGCTGAAAAAGAAGGATATAATGCAATTGTTGTAAGTTTTGGAGAAATCAAAGAAAAAAATGCAAACAAACCAATGAAAGGTATTTTTGCAAAAGCTGGAGTAGAATTACAAAAATATTTAAAAGAAATCAAAGTAGAAAATTTAGATGAATACGAAATCGGAAGCAAAATTACAATAGATACTTTCACTACTGAGGATAGAGTTGATATCCAAGGAACATCTAAAGGTAAAGGTTTCCAAGGAAATATTAAAAGACATGGTCAACATAGAGGACCTATGGCTCATGGTTCTATGTATCATAGAAGACCAGGTTCTATGGGATCTACAACAACACCAGGTAGAGTATTTAAAGGTAAAAAATTACCAGGACATATGGGAGATGTTACATCAACTATATTAAACCTAGCAGTTGTTAAAGTTGACACAGATAAAAATGTTATTTTAGTTAAAGGATCTGTTCCTGGAGCTAAAGGTGCAGTTTTAAGAATTAGAGAAACTGTAAAGTAGGATAAAGTGAAAGGAAGGAGGAAATAAAATGCTTAAAGTAGACGTTTTAGATATGAAAGGTAAAAAAGTAAAAGATATCGAACTTAACGAAAATGTTTTTGGTGTAGATGTTAATGATATAGTTGTACATACTGCATTAGTTAATTATTTAGCTAATCAAAGACAAGGTACAGGATCAACTAAAACAAGAGCAGAAGTTCGTGGTGGTGGAAGAAAACCATGGAGACAAAAAGGAACTGGTAGAGCAAGACAAGGTTCAATAAGAGCTCCTCAATGGATGAAAGGTGGTATTGCACTTGGACCAAAACCAAGATCATACAAATATGCAATCCCTAAAAAAATGAGAAAACTTGCTTTAAAATCAGTACTTACTTCTAAAGTAGAAGAAAAAGAATTAATAGTTGTTGATAAATTAGAATTAAAAGAAATCAAGACTAAAGAAATGGTTAAAGTTTTAAATAACTTAAATACTAAAAAAGCACTTATCGTTTTAAGTGAGAAAAATTTAAATGTTCAAGCATCAGCAAGAAACATTGAAAACGTAAAAACTACTTTAGTTAATACAATTAACGTATTTGATTTATTAAAATATGATAATTTAGTAGTAACTGAAGACGCTATTAAGAAATTAGAGGAGGTGTACGCATAATGAAATTTGCAGAAGACGTTATAATAAGACCTATAATGACTGAAAAAAGTTACGAAAATATTGCTATTGGTAAATATACTTTCGAAGTTGCTCTTACAGCTACAAAAGTTGATATCAAAAATGCTGTTGAAGAACTTTTTGGAGTTAAGGTAAAAAGTGTTAACACACTAAGATACGATGGTAAAAATAAAAGAGTTGGAGTACACCAAGGAAAAACTAAAGCTTGGAAAAAGGCAATAGTTACTATAGATACAAATCCTTCAGAGGAAAAATATCTTGCAAAAGGTGGAAAAGAAACTAAATTAAATAGAAAATACAAGACTGAAATTGAGGAAATCAGTTCAGCATTTGGAACTAATAGCTAGGAGGTAGTAAAAAATGGGAATAAAATCATTTAAACCTGTTACTCCATCACTTAGAAATACAAAATTACTAGCAAGCGATGAAATTACAAAAAGCACACCTGAGAAAAAATTACTTGCACCATTAAAGAAAAATGCAGGTAGAAATGCTCAAGGTAAAATCACTGTAAGACATCATGGTGGTGGAAGCAGAAGAAAATATAGAATAATTGATTTTAAAAGAAATAAAGTAGATATGGAAGCAACTGTAATTGGTATTGAATATGATCCAAACAGAACTGCAAACATAGCTTTAATTGAATATGAAGATAAAGAAAGAGCATACATTATAGCTCCAGTTGGTCTTAAAGATGGAGACAAAGTTATATCATCTGAAAAAGCTGATATAAAACCAGGTAACTGTATGCCAATTAAATCAATACCAGTTGGTACAATGATTTACAACATTGAATTGCACAAAGGTCAAGGTGCTAAACTTGTAAGAAGTGCTGGAATGTCTGCACAACTTATGGCAAAAGAAGATAAATATGCACATGTAAGAATGCCATCTGGTGAAATGAGACTTATACTTGTTGATTGTAGAGCATGTATTGGTCAAGTTGGAAACTTAGAACATGAAAATGTTTCACTAGGTAAAGCTGGTAGAAAAAGAAATATGGGTATTAGACCTACAGTTAGAGGATCTGTTATGAACCCTTGTGATCACCCTCATGGTGGTGGTGAAGGTAGAGCTCCAGTAGGACACGCAGGACCAATGACTCCTTGGGGTAAACCAGCACTTGGATACAAAACAAGAAAAACAAAAAATCCAACAGATAAATATATTGTTAAAAGAAGAAATAGAAAATAATGGAGGGATAGAATATGTCAAGATCGCTTAAAAAAGGACCTTATTGTGATGAAAAACTACTTGCAAGAGTAGAAAAATTAAACGCAGAAAATAAAAAAGAAGCGTTAAAGACTTGGTCAAGAGCTTCAACTATATATCCTCAAATGATTGGTCATACAATAGCTGTACATGATGGAAGAAAACATGTACCAGTATATGTTACAGAAGAAATGGTAGGACATAAATTAGGAGAATTTGCTCCAACAAGACTTTTCAGAGGACATTCAGGAGATAAAAAATCTTCAATAAAATAAGTAAGAATCTAAAAAAGGAGGAGCCTTAAAATGGAAGAAAAAGTTGTAGAACAAAAAACTGCAGTAGCAGAACTTCGTCATGCTAGAATAAGTGCTAGAAAAGTAAAAATTGTTATAGACTTAATCAGAGGAAAAAGTGCAAAAGAAGCTATTGCAATACTTAAATATACAAATAAAGCAGCTGCACCAATGGTTGAAAAATTAGTAAAGTCAGCTATTGCAAATGCGGTAAATAATCATCATATGGATGAAACAAAATTAGTTATATCTGAAATATATGCAAACCAAGGACCTACAATGAAAAGAATTTTACCTAGAGCAAAAGGTAGTGCAGATAGAATCAGAAAAAGAACAAGCCATATTAAAGTAGTATTAACAGAAGCTTAAAGAAGTAAGGAGGTAAATATTATGGGGCAAAAAGTTAGTCCACACGGACTTAGAGTTGGAATTATAAAAGATTGGTCTTCAACTTGGTATGCAAATAAAAAAGATTTTTCTAACAATCTTGTTGAAGATTACAAAATACGTACATATTTAAAAGAAACACTAAAAGCTTCAGGAATATATAAATTAGATATTTCAAGAAAAGCTGATAATGTTAAAGTTGATGTATATACTGCAAAACCAGGTATGATAATCGGTAAAGGTGGAGCAGCTATTGAAGAATTAAGAAAAAAATTAAACAAAAAAATTGGTAAAGATGTTGCACTTAACATTGTAGAAGTTAAAGATGTAGATTTAGCAGCAACTTTAGTTGCAGAATCTATAGCTAATCAACTTGAAAGAAGAATATCTTTCAGAAAAGCAATGAAACAAGCAATGCAAAAAACTATGAAAGCAGGAGCTTTAGGAATAAAAACTGCAGTATCTGGTCGTTTAGGTGGAGCAGAAATTGCAAGAACTGAACATTATAGTGAAGGTACAATTCCACTACAAACTTTAAGAGCAGATATCGACTATGGTTTTGCAGAAGCAAAAACAACATACGGTATTATCGGTGTTAAAGTTTGGATATATAAAGGGGATGTACTACCTGCTAAAAAACAAGAAAAAGGAGGTAACTAAAAATGTTGTCACCAAAAAGAACAAAATTTAGAAAAGTACAAAAAGGAAGAATAAAAGGAAAAGCAGCAAGAGGAAATAAAATAACTAAAGGTGAATTCGGAATTGTTGCTTTAGAACCAACTTGGATTACTGCAAATCAAATTGAAGCTACAAGGGTAACACTTTCAAGATATACAAAAAAAGTTGGTAAAGTATATATTGATATCTTCCCTGATAAACCAATAACAAAGAAACCTGCTGGAACTCGTATGGGATCTGGTAAAGGTAATCCAGAATACTTTGTTGCAGTTGTTAAACCAGGAAGAGTATTATTTGAAATAACAGGACTTTCTGAAGAAGTAAGTAGAGAAGCTTTAAGAAAAGCTATTCAAAAACTTCCTATTAAATGTAAAATAGTAAGTAAGAAAGAACAAGAAGAAGGGGGAGTGTGCTAAATGAAATCTAGTAAAATAAAAGAATACGAAGCTATGAGCGTAGAAGATTTAAGAAAAGAAGAAAAAGCATTAAAAAGTGAACTATTTAAATTAAGATTTCAACATGCTTTAAATGGCCTTGATAACCCTAAAAAAATGGAACTTGTAAAGAAAAACATTGCAAGAGTAAACACAGTAATAACAAAGAAAGAGAAAAATATTTAGTGGTAAGGAGGTAAGTTATGGAAAGAAATTTAAGAAAAACAAAAATAGGTAAAGTTGTAAGTAATAAAATGGATAAAACTATTGTTGTTAGAATTGATGATAGAGAAAAAGATCCACTTTATGGAAAAATAGTTAATAAAACTTTAAAAGTTAAAGCTCATGATGAAAACAACGAATGTAGTATTGGCGACATTGTTGAAATAATGGAAACTAGACCACTAAGTAAAGATAAAAGATATAGACTAGTAAGAATTGTGGAAAAAGTTAAATAATTAGTTGTTTAAATATAATTTGAAGGGAGGACTAATCCATGATACAACAACAATCATTGTTAAAAGTTGCAGATAACACAGGAGCAAAAGAGATTATGTGTATAAGAGTTCTTGGTGGACATCACAGAAAATGGGGAAACATTGGTGATGTTATAGTAGCTTCTGTTAAAAAAGCAGCACCAGGCGGAGCTGTAAAAAAAGGTGACGTTGTAAAAGCAGTTATAGTAAGAACAAAAAGAGGTCTAAGACGTGAAGATGGATCATATATAAGATTTGATGAAAATGCAGCAGTTATAATAAAAGATGATAAAACACCAAAGGGAACACGTATTTTTGGACCTGTTGCAAGAGAACTAAGAGATAATGACTATATGAAAATAGTCTCTCTAGCTCCAGAAGTTCTTTAATATACGGGGGTGAATAAGTTGATTACAAAAATGAAATTAAAAAAAGGTGATATGGTAATAGTTAACACTGGTTCTGAAAAAGGAAAAAAAGGAAAAATACTTAGCGTTGACAGAAAAACAGGTAAAGTATTAGTTGAAGGAATCAATGTAAGAACAAAACATGTTAAACCTACAAAACAAGGTCAAGAGTCAGGAATTATAAAAAGAGAATGCCCTATAAATGTATCAAAAGTAAGTTTTTACTGTGAAAAATGTGATAAGGGTGTAAGACTTGGAATAAAAGTTGCAGAAGATGGAACAAAAACAAGATTCTGTAAAAAATGTGAAGAAATAAAGTAAGGAGGGGAAAAATAGATGAACCTTAAAGAAAAATATAAATCAGAAGTAGTACCTGCAATGATGAAGAAATTTAATTATAAATCAGTAATGCAAGTACCTAAACTAGATAAAATTGTTATAAACATGGGAGTTTCTGATGTAAAAGAAAACTCAAAAGCTTTAGATGTAGCTATGTCTGATTTAACTTTAATCGCAGGTCAAAAACCTATGATTACTAAAGCAAGAAAATCAATTGCTGCATTTAAATTAAGAGAAGGTATGAACATTGGTTGTAAAGTTACATTAAGAAGAGATAAAATGTATGATTTTGCAACAAAATTGTTCAATGTTGCTCTACCTAGAGTTAGAGATTTCAAAGGTGTTAGCACAAAATCTTTTGACTCAAGAGGTAACTATTCTTTGGGAATAAAAGAACAATTAATTTTCCCAGAAATTGAATATGATAAAGTAGATAAAGCAAGAGGAATGGACATTAGCTTTGTTACAACAGCAAAAACTGATGAAGAAGCTAAAGCACTACTAGAAATGTTAGGTATGCCATTCCAACATGATGAAAAGTAGGGAGGATAAAACATGGCAAAAAAATCAATGATTGCTAAACAAAAAAGAGAACCAAAGTTTAGCACTAGATATTATAATAGATGTAAAATATGTGGAAGACCACATGCTTACATGAGAAAATATGGAATATGCCGTATATGTTTTAGAAACTTAGCATATAAAGGTGAAATACCAGGAGTTAAAAAAGCAAGCTGGTAAAAAAAGGAGGTAAAAGTAATGAACACAACTGATCCAATTGCAGATATGTTAACAAGAATAAGAAATGCAAATCAAGAAAGACATCAAACAGTTGATATTCCTTATTCTAAAGAAAAGAAAGCAATAGCTGATATATTGGTAAGTGAAGGTTTTGTTGAAGCCTGCGATATAATTGAAGAAGGACTTCACAAAACAATAAGACTTACACTTAAATATAAAAATAAGACTAGAGTATTACAAGGTTTAAAAAGAATCAGTAAACCAGGTCTTAGAATATATGCAAATGTTGAAGAATTACCAAGAGTACTTAATGGATTAGGAATTGCTATAATTTCTACTTCAAAAGGTATTATGACTGATAAGGAAGCAAGAAAACAAAACGTAGCAGGAGAAGTATTAGCTTACGTTTGGTAAAAAAATATATGTAAAAAGGAGGGAATATCCAAATGTCAAGAATAGGTAAAAAACCTATTGCTATACCACAAGGTGTTGAAGTAAACATCGATGGACACAAGGTTACTGTAAAAGGTCCAAAAGGAACTTTAACAGAAGAATTCTTAAACTGTGTAAATATAGCTAAGGAAGATAATAACGTAGTAGTTACACTTGCAGATGAATCAAAATCAAATATTCATGGTTTAACAAGAACATTAATTCATAACATGATTATTGGTGTAAGTACTGGATTTGAAAAAGCATTAGAAATTAATGGTGTTGGATATAGAGCACAAAAACAAGGTAAAAAGTTAGTGCTAACTTTAGGTTATTCACATCCTGTAGAAGTAGAGGAAGTTGAAGGTATAACAATAGAGGTACCAGCACAAAACCAAATTATTGTTAAAGGCTGTGACAAACAATTAGTAGGTCAAGTAGCTGCTA
The DNA here is from genome assembly GCA_900554875.1 of uncultured Clostridium sp. Lineage (GTDB taxonomy): Bacteria > Bacillota > Clostridia > TANB77 > CAG-465 > CAG-465. The sequence goes on from USJA01000004.1 coordinate 19,246, forward strand.
ACATAAGAGAAAAGAGATTACCAGAACCATATAAAGGTAAAGGTATTAAATACGCTGATGAAAGAATAAGAAGAAAAGAAGGAAAAGCAGGCGGTAAAAAATAATATTCCTGAAACTAAAAAAAGGAGGGAAATTTTAAAATGGTAAAAAAAGTTAATAGAGCTGAAACTAGAAAAACAAGACAAAAAAGAGTAAGAGCAAAAGTTAAAGGTACAGCATTAAGACCTAGACTTTGTGTTTATAGAAGCTTAAACAATATATATGCAAATCTAATTAACGATGAAACTGCAACTACTATCTTATCTGCATCTACACTTGATAAAGAAGTTAAAACTAAAGCATCAAATATAGAAGCTGCTAAAGAAGTAGGAACACTTATTGCAAAAAGAGCTGCTAAAAAGGAAATAAAAACTGTAGTGTTTGACAGAAATGGATACTTATACCATGGAAAAGTTAAAGCATTAGCAGAAGCAGCTAGAGAAGCAGGATTAGAATTTTAATAGAGAGGAGAAAGTAAGATGGCTGAAACAAAAAAAGAGAGAAAACCAGTTAAAAAGACTGAAGCTAGAGCTGAACAAAAACAAGAATTAAAAGAGAAACTTGTTAATGTTAGTAGAGTAGCAAAAGTTGTTAAAGGTGGTAGAACTTTTAGATTTAGTGCTCTTGTAGTTGTTGGAGATGGAAAAGGTCGTATCGGTGTTGGAAACGGTAAATCTGCTGAAGTTCCAGAAGCTATAAAAAAGGCAACTGATGACGCTAAGAAAAATTTAGTAAAAATATCTCTAGTAAACGGTACATTACCTCATGAATATACAACAAATTTTGGTTCATCAAAGGTAATTTTAAAACCAGCTGTTGAAGGTACTGGTGTTATTGCTGGTGGAGCTGTAAGACCTGTATTAGAACTTGCAGGTGTTAAGAATGTAACAGCAAAAACATTAGGTTCTCGTAATAGTAGAAATATTGTTTATGCTACAATTAAAGCTTTAAAAGCTATGAGGACACCTGAAGAAGTAGCTGAACTTAGAGACAAAACAGTAACTGAAATTTTAAAATAATAATGTATAAGTTAAAAGAGAGGAGGATACTTAACCATGAAAATGCATGAATTAGGTCCTGCATATGGAGCAACAACAAAAAGAAAAATAGTTGGTAGAGGAATTGGAAGCGGAACTGGTAAGACAGCAGGAAAAGGACATAAAGGACAAAAAGCTAGAACTGGTGGAAAAATCAGAAGAGGATTTGAAGGTGGACAAACACCTTTGTATAGAAGAATTCCAAAAAGAGGATTCAATAATCATTTTGCAAAAGAATATGCTATAGTTAATTTAGCAGATTTAGAAGCATTTGATAATGATACAGTTGTAGATTCTAAAGTTTTAATCGAAAAAGGATTAGTAAAAAAAGAATTAGACGGTATAAAAATACTTGGAAATGGTAAATTAACAAAGAAACTAACAGTTGTAGCTACTAAATTTTCAAAATCAGCTATGGAAAAAATACAAGCTGTAGGTGGAAAGATTGAGGTGAAGTAGGATATGCTACAAACCTTAAAAAATATATTTTCTGTAAAAGATATTAGAAAAAAGTTATTATTTACTGTATTTATAATATTGCTATACAGATTTGGTACATTTATATCTGTACCTGGATTTGATAAATTAACATTTAATGAACAAGCAGGTGCTGCTGGCGGACTTGCAGCAACAATAAATTTAATATCAGGTGGTGCATTTGGTAGGTTCTCAATATTTGCAATGACTATTGGACCATACATTACAGCATCAATCGTACTTAATTTATTACAAGTTGTAATTCCAAGTCTTGAAAAACTTGCAAGAGAAGGAGAAGAGGGTAAAAAAAGACTTTCTAAATATACTAAATATTTGACTATAGTTTTTGCTTTAGTTGAAGGTTTAGGACTATATATAACATACAAGAATTATTTACTTACTCCTCTTCAATCTGGAGCAGGTGCAGTTATGGGATGTATACTATTTATGACATCTTTAATTGCAGGTACAGCTCTACTTACTTGGCTTGGTGATAAAATAACTGAATTTGGTATAGGTAATGGTATATCTATGATAGTTTTTGTAGGTATCATATCTCGTATACCATCAGGTGCTGTTACACTATTTAAATATGCTAATGGCGGAATAACAAATGTATTAATTGTTGTTGCATTAATATTAGCTATGATAGTTGTTATAGCAGGAGTTATATATGTACAACAAGCTGAGCGTAGAATTCCAGTTAACTATGCAAAACGTGTAGTTGGAAGAAAAATGTATGGTGGACAAAACACTCATATTCCAATTAAGGTTGCAATGGCTGGAGTTATGCCAATAATATTTGCAATGTCATTTATGATGTTCCCAAGTACAATAATTAGTCTTTGTACTCATGGAAATCCATCAGGATTTTGGGCTGTTGTAAATAATATATTCTCTGTATCACAAGGTAGTGCATGGTATTATTTACTTACATATTCTATAATTTATCTAGTACTTATTATTGCATTTACATTTGTATACACAATGTTTATAGTAAATCCAGTTGAAATATCAAATCAATTAAAGAAAAATGGTGGATTTATACCAGGTATAAGAGCTGGTAAAAATACATCAGAGTACATATCAAAAGTACTAAAATATATAACTAGTTTTGGAGCAGTATTCTTAGCAGCAATTGCTATACTTCCAATACTATTACAAGGTGTAATGCCATTTTCAATTACGTTTGGAGGTACATCAGTGTTAATCATCGTAAGTGTTGCACTTGAAGTATTAAAGAATGTTGAAACACAAATGGTAAGTAGACATTACACAGGATTTTTAAATAATTAAAATTTATAAAATAGCATCCGCAAGGGTGTTATTTTTTTCTAGTATTAATTGAATCAA
>USJA01000005.1 GCA_900554875.1 uncultured Clostridium sp.
GATCTCAAAAGATTACAGAGTACTAGTTTTATCACATACACAAAGTAAAATAGAAAAAGAAAATCTACCTTTAGATACTGATATAATCGGATTACTTCTTATTACCGATAAAATTAGAAAAGAAGCAAAGGATACATTAGAGTATTTTTACAAACAAGATGTTAATATAAAAATAATATCTGGAGATAATCCTATTACTGTCTCTAAGATTGCAAAACAAGTTGGGGTTAAAAACTATGATAAGTATATAGATATGTCTAAAATAACTGATAAAGATAACATGTTGGATATAGCAACAAATTACACTGTATTTGGACGTGTAACACCAACACAAAAAAAGGAATTAGTACTTGCACTAAAAAGCAAGGGAAAAACTGTAGCCATGACTGGTGATGGTGTAAATGATGTTTTAGCATTAAAAGCTGCTGATTGTAGTATTGCAATGCAAAATGGTAGTGACGCCACAAAAAATGTTGCTCAATTAGTACTTCTAGATTCTAATTTTGCATCAATGCCTAAAGTTGTAGCTGAAGGAAGAAGAACAATAAATAATATACAGCGTTCTGCATCTTTATTTTTGGTAAAAACAATATACTCAACAATACTCGCTCTCATGTTTTTATTTATGGGAGAAGCTTATCCATTTGTTCCAATACAGCTTACATTAATTAGTACTGTTACAATTGGAATTCCATCATTTATACTAGCTCTTGAACCAAATAACGCTCGTATTAGAGGGCATTTCTTAAGAAATGTTATTTCTAAATCATTACCTACAGGTATTACAGTTGCTCTTAATATTCTTATAATATCTATATTAAATAAGTGTAATATCATTAGTAATGAGCATTACTCTAGTCTATGTGTAATTGCAACTAGTATATGTGGATTAATTCTTCTATTTACTCTTACTAAATCGAGAAAAAATGAAGATACTATATTTCCTTTTTCTATGTTTAGAATGCTAATTGCCTTATCTATGTCTGCCCTTTTAATATTTGGGGTAACATATCTTGGAAATTTCTTTAACATTGCATATATAGTTCCAATGTTATATGAAATTACTTTTATTATTATAGGATCAATTATAATATTTACAATACTTAATTTAATATTTACTAAAACACTAATTATAAAAAGAACTATGCGTATTGGAAAGAAGTTACAAAAAACAGTAGGGAAATAAATTCCTTACTGTTTTTATACTGTATGTGGATTTATATGCATAATAACATCACATATAAAATCATATTGATTCATTAAATCATCTTTTATTTTTCCACCAATATTATGAGCTTTTTCTAATGTCAAATTTCCATTCATAGAAATTTTAAGTATTATTATATACCTATTTCCAACAGGTTTTGAAAGTATTTCATCTACATGTAAGACTTCTTTTTCATTTTGAACAATAGTTGTTATTTCCTTATATATTTTTTTGTCTAAACTAGTGTCCATAAGAATAATATATGACTCCTTTAAAAGTCTTATTCCAACAAAAATTATCCATAGAGATATTAATATACCAATTATTCCATCTATAAAATAAAAGCCCAAATAACTAGCTAAAATACCTATTAATGTACCAAGAGTAACAAACATATCATTTCTATGATCTTCTTTACTTGCCTTTATAAGTACGCTTTCTGTTTCTTTATTTTTTCTATATGCATAGATAAATAAAAATAATTTAACTAATATAGTTATTATACATACTAAAACCAAAAAGAAAGAAACATTTACTCTATTTTTGTTAACTATACTTTCTATTGATGTTTTTACCATAATAATTGAAGCAATTATCATAGATATACTTATTAAAAATGAAAAAATATACTCTGCTTTTCCATGACCATATGGATGATCATCATCTTTAGGTTTTGAAGATAGCTTTGCACCAATAAAGGACATTACTGATGCAAATATATCTCCTGCACTATTTAAACTATCTGCAATCATTGCCTGAGAATTTGAAATAAATCCTATTATTCCTTTTATGACAAGCAAAAATACATTTGCACATATTCCAATGATACTTACTTTTTTTATATTTTTATCTCTAGAAATATTTTCATTTTCCCTCATAAACTCACCTCTTGTTATTTTGAGTTAAGTTCTTTTATTCTCTTTTCAATATCATTTAGCATTTCTTCATATTTAACCACTTTCATTTTTTCTTGTTCAACAAGATTTGCAGGTGCCTTAGATACAAACTTTTCATTTGATAGCATAGATTTTGCTCTATTTAATTCTTTTAAAACTTTTTCTTTTTCATTATTTAATCTTTCATTTTCTTTATCTAAATCAACTGCTCCAAGTAAATCTAAATATATACTAATTCTTGGAAGTGTAATAGAGGTATAGTTGTTGTTTGCTTTTTCTTCTGTATCAATATACTCTATATTTTCTATATATCCAAGTCTTTTTATATAATCTTCGCAAAGTTTAAATATTTTTTTGTCATTTTCATTTTTTAAATATACTTGTGAATTTACTTTCTTTGAACCATTTATACCTGAATTTAATCTTTCATTACGTATATTACGTATCATATTTAAAAATAATTCTATAATTTCAGTTTCTTTTTCAAAGTTATAATCATCACAAGGATACATATCCTTCATAATTGAATTTTTATTAGTATGTAAATTTTGATATATTTCTTCAGTTATAAATGGCATATATGGATGTAGCATTTTAACAACTTGTACCAAAACATGATTTAAGGTCCATACTGCAACTGAATATGAAAATGGATTTGTTTCCTTATCATATAGTCTTGTTTTTACTATTTCTATATACCAATCACAAAAATCTGACCATATAAAGTCATACAATTTTTGAAGTGGCACACCAAGTTCATACTTATCTAAATTATCTTTTACTTCTTTTTCAAGTTTTGATAATTTTGTCAATATCCATTTGTCAGCAGGTAAAAAGTTTTCAACATTTTCCACTGCTATATCATCTATATACATGTTTACAAATTTAGCTGCATTCCAAAGCTTGTTTGCAAAATTTCTAGCAGTTTCTAATTTTTCAGGCATATATCTCATATCGTTTCCAGCTGATATATTTTGAGTAAGTGAAAATCTAAGTGCATCAGTACCATAATTTTCAATTACTTCTATAGGATCAACACCATTTCCAAGAGATTTAGACATTTTCCTTCCTTGTGAATCTCTAACTAATCCATGTATATACACATTTTCAAAAGGAATTTTATTTGTATAATGAAGTCCTGAAAAAATCATTTTACTAACCCAGAATGTTATAATATCATAACCCGTTACAAGCACAGAATTTGGATAAAAATAACTATAATCTTCTGTATTATCAGGCCATCCAAGTATTGAGAAAGGCCATAATGCTGACGAGAACCAAGTATCTAATGTATCTTCATCTTGAACAACTTCTCCCCCACATTCACATGTCGTTATATGTTCTTTTGATACTGTAACCTTGCCACACTCTTTACAATAATATGCAGGTATTCTATGTCCCCACCATAACTGTCTTGATATACACCAATCTTCAATATTTTCCATCCAATTTAAATATATTTTTTCAAACCTTTTTGGAATAAATTTAATATCACCATTTTTAACAGCTTCTATTGCTGGTTTTGCAAGTTCTTCCATTCTAACAAACCATTGATTTGATATATATGGCTCAATTGTATGATGACATCTATAGCAAGACCCTACATTGTGTACATGTGGTTCAATTTTAACTAAAGCACCAATATCTTTTAATTCCTTAACAATTTCTTCTCTTGCTTCTAATGTTGTCATTCCTTCATATTTTCCAGCTTTTTCATTTAATGCACCATCTTCATTTAATATATTTATAACCTCTAAATCATGTCTTTTTCCAACTTTAAAGTCATTTGGATCGTGTGCCGGAGTAATTTTAACAACACCCGTACCAAATTCCATATCAACATATCTATCTGCAACTACAGGAATATATTTATTTACAATTGGAAGAAATACTCTTTTACCAACTATGTCTTTGTATCTATCATCATTTGGATTTACGGCAACTGCTGTATCTCCAAGCATTGTTTCAGGTCTTGTAGTAGCAACAACAACATAATTATCACTATTCTCTATTTTATAACGTATATGCCATAAATTTGATTTTTGTTCTTCATATTCAACTTCAATATCTGAAATCGGAGTTTTACACTCAGGGCACCAATTTACAAGTCTTTCTCCTTTATATATAATCCCCTCATTATACAACCTTTCAAATACTTCTAAAACTGCCTTTGAGCATCCTTCATCCATTGTAAATCTTGCTCTTTGCCAATCACAAGAAAGGCCTAATTTTCTTTGCTGTTTTACAATTTTTCCACCATATTCTTCTTTCCATTTCCATGCCTCTTCAAGAAATTTTTCTCTACCAAGACTTTCTTTAGATTTTCCTTCCTCTTTTAGTTTTTCTACAACTTTAACTTCCGTTGCAATACTTGCATGATCTGTACCTGGTACATATAGCGTTGGTTCTCCAAGCATTCTATGATAACGAATTAATATATCTTGAATTGTATCATCTAATGCATGTCCAATATGTAACTTTGCTGTTACATTTGGAGGTGGCATAGATATTACAAAAGGTTTTTTATCTTTATCAATTACAGGACTAAAATATCCATTTTCCTCCCAGTTTTTATATATTTCACTTTCTCTTTTTTTAAAGTCAAAATTTTTATCCAACTTATATTCCCCCTATCTCATATATATGTATATTATTCCAAGCATACATACACTAACAACATATCCTGCTATTTTTATAACTTTAGTAGCTTTGTTTTCTTCAACATTTTCAAATCTTTTTCTTGCAATGACTCTTGCATTAAATATACTAATAACACAAACAAGTATCACAAGCAAACATATAAATACAATCATATTTTTTACCATATTTATCACCACTTCTTTTACTATATATAAAAACACAGTCTTATCCTTAATTTAAGGACGAAGACTGTGTTCGCGGTACCACCTTAATTCATGCTTATGCATGCTCTTAATTACAATTAACCGATTGTTTACGGAATATACTTACACATAAATATATACTTCAGTATATCAGCTCCAAAGCTACCTTCAAATACATTAGTGTTAGAAAACTTTTCAGCCACGAGTTTTCATCTCTTATTTCTATTTGTATTCTACTCCTCTTTATCATCGCTTTTTTATTAAATTACGTTTAAAGTATACCATAATCTGCTACAAAAATCAATAAATTTAGTAACATTTTTTATTCTATTCTTCTGGTTCTGGAGCCTCTACTGGACAAACACTTCTACAAACTCCACATTCAATACATTTTTCAGGATCTATTACATATTTATCCTCACCTTGTGATATTGCTCCTACTGGACATTCCACAGCACAAGCACCACATGAAATACATTTATCAGTTATTCTATATGCCATAAAGTCACCCCCTAAATTTTTACACATTCTATTTTTCTACTTTTCTTTCTTTTTGTTGTTTATTATCATATCTGCATTATACATTTCAAATCTTTCATCTTCTTTATCCTTACCGAATTTTACTTTAACTTTTTTTCCTAATATATCAACAGATACAACCTTTCCTTCTTCTTTTTCACCTTTTACTTTTACAAGACTTCCAACTTTAGGTAAATATTTTAAGTTTTCTTTATATGCCTCTTCTTCATATCTTAAGCAACACATAAGTTTTCCGCATGCTCCTGAAAGTTTAGACATATTTATTTGTAATCCTTGTTCCTTTGCCATTTTAATTGTAACAGGATCAAAATCTTGTAAAAAAGTTCTACAGCAAACTTCTCTACCACACATACCCATAGTAGGATATGATTTTATCTCGTCTCTTGGACCAATTTGCCTTAACTCAATTCTTGTCTTATATTTTGAAGCCAAACTTTTTACTAATTCTCTAAAATCAATTCTATCCTCAGCTGAAAAATATACTGTAAGTTTAGTACCATCTAATATATATTCAGCTGTTAAAATCTTCATGTCAAGATTTAACTTATTTGCCTCTTTTTTACAAAACTCAACTACTTCTCTTGCTTTTACCTCTCTTTTTTTTAATTCTTCGAAGTCTTTTTTCTCGGCTGGTCTTAATATTTTTCCTACTTCTATTTTACTATTTAAACTATCTTTATCCAATATTTTAACGACTCTTCCTATCTCTTCTCCTCTATCTGTTTTTGCAATAACACTATCATTAAGAGAAAAATTATATTTTAAAGGATCAAAATATTGCATTTTTCCTGTCTTTTTAAATCTAACTGCTATTATTTTCTTTTTCATGCTCCCCTCCTTATATTTCATCTATTATCTTTAAAATCATATTGTCAATTACTATATCGTAATTTCCATTTCGTTTAAGCCTTGAAATAGCTCTTTCAACAATGTATACCCCAACATATATTCTGTTTAAGAACATCATATACTCTAAATACTCTATTAGCTCTAAGTTATCAAATTTTATATTCTGTGAAATTTTCATTGCAGATATTGCATCCTTTTTTATAACGTAATCTACCATTTTATCTACTTCTTCAAACTGCATCATAAGTTCATTTTCTACAATATTTATTGCTTTTCCTACAGAGCCATTAATATATTCTAATATATTTGAACTTAAATTAATATTAAATTTATCTTTTATATATTTGTTTACACTCTCATTATCCAATCCTTCAAAATTTATTTTATTTGTTCTTGAAAGGATTGTTGTAAGTATTTTATTTATATTAGAACATATTAGTATAATGACAACAGATTTTGGTGGTTCTTCTAAAGTTTTAAGTAAAGAATTTTGAGCTGCAATATTCATATAATCTGCATCATTAATAATATATACTTTATGCTCACCTGAAATTGGAGCAATATATACATCGTCAATTATTTCTTTTCTAATTTGTTCTATTACTATATCTTTCTTATCTTCTAGCCTTGAAACTAATTTAAAATCAGGACAACTATCTAAATTTGACGTATTTAATATATATTTTGCAAGTTCCTTTGCAAATGTTAGTTTTCCTATTCCATCCTCACCATAAAAGATATAAGAATGTGATATATTATGTTTGTTTATAACTTCTCCAAAATAAGCCTTCTTATCCTCATGCCCTATTATATAATCAAACATCATATATCACCTCTATTTTATAATTTTCCAATTTTATTAAATGGCCAAACCCTAATTACTACATATCCATTTACTTTTTCAATAGGTACACAACCAAAGAATCTTGAATCTTTACTTGATAATCTATTATCTCCCATCATATATACAGTTCCTGCTGGAACGATAACATCATTGTACTTATCTTTATTTGTATATTGTTCATTTAGATATGGTTCGTCTAACTTTTCATCATTTCTGTATACAGCCCCATCATCTCCAATTACTATATGGTCCCCTGGAAGACCAATTACTCTTTTTACATAACTTGACTTTCCGATTCCCATAAAATTATAGAAAAATGAGTCAATACCAGTTTTCTCCACATATGATGCAATATTATTCTCATTTACCTCAAGTGAATCCTCAAGTGGAGCTTCAAAAGTTACAATATCTCCATATTTTAAATCTCTTTTAAATATAGTAGGTCTTGTAATTATAAGTCTATCATTTTCCTTAGTTGTTGGCAACATTGAAACCTGTTTTACTCCAGAAATTGTACCAACAAAATAATTTATTATTAAATAAAGAAGATATGCTATTACTAAGCATAAAACCCACTCTAATATTTCGCGTATAATTGCTTTACTATTCTTACGTACTTTAGCTTTTGTAGCGTTATTTATTTCATCTGCTCTTATCTTATCATTTACGTCTATATCATCGTAAACAATTTCTTCTTTTTTTTGGTCCTGATTTGGTTTAACTTCTTCTTTTTTTTCTTCAGTTTTAACCTTACCATCGTCTTTGTTTGTGATTTTTTTTACTTTTGTTACTTTTCCATTTTCGTCTATATCATCAAATTCGATTTCATCTTTTTTACTTTCGTTATTATCCATATATTTTTATTGCTAAACTATATTAGCAATACTCCTCCTCTCCATATATCAACATAATAATTTTACCATAAAATTTAATAAAAAACAATACATAAATAAAAATTGTATAAAATTAAGGTCGTGTAAAATTACACGGCCCTAACTAAAGACATAAGGATTGATAAAGCCTCTTCATACCTACTATCAGACAGTCCATAAGGGGCTTTCAACTCAACATATGACACTCCGTCTTCTAAATATTTATATGCTTTATAATACCATCTTATTACGCCATCTATTCTATACTGAAAGCACTCACATCCACTAGATGTTAAAACTTTTGTGATTTCGAATAAATGGTCTTTGTACTTTTTTCTTGCTAAAATTTTAACTCTAGTCAAACAAATCTCTCCTTAAATATAATATAATAAGATAAATAACTTCAATATAATTTATATATAACATATTCAAAGATATTATTCAAGTGATTTGAAAAATTTAGTGAATATTACTTCCATTTTCAAGTATACCATTATTATTATCTAAAGTTAAAAGCTTTACTACATCATAATCTCCTGCTGCAAGAAGCATTCCATTTGATTCAACCCCTCTAAGTTTTGCAGGCTTTAAATTTGTAACAACAACAACCTGCTTTTCTAATAGCTCTTCTTCAGTATAATATTCAACAAGCCCTGAAACTATAGTTCTTGGTTGTTTCTCTCCTACATCTACACTTAATTTATACAATTTATCAGATTTTTCTATTCTGCTTACTTCTTTTATTTGACCAACTTTAAGTTCAACCTTATCAAGTTCATCAATTGTAATTATTCCTTTTTTATTTTCTTCTGCTTTCTCGTTTTCTTCTTTTTTTTCTACAACTTGTTCATTCATTTTTTCTATTTCCTCTTTAATGTCAACTCTTGGAAATAAATTATTACCTTTTGTTACAATTGTGCCTTCCTTTAAAAGACCAAACTTCTTTGCACTATCCCAACTTGTTATATCTTCATCAATTCCTATTTGTTTAAAAATTTCACTTGGAACATCAACCATATATGGTCTAAGTAATATACCTATAATTCTTATACATTCAATAAGGTTATATAGTACTGTATTTAATCTATCATCTTTTCCTTCTTTACCAAGTACCCATGGCATTGATAAATCAATATATTTATTTGACTTATCAATAAGCTTCCAAATTTCTGTAATTGCATCATTTATTTTTAATTTATCCATTAACTCTTCAACTTTTAATGGTACTTCTTTTGCAAGTTGGATCAAATCATCATCATAACTTTCAAAAGAGTTTCCTTTTTTTATTACTCCACTATTATACTTAGAAACCATTGCAGTTACTCTACTTACAAGATTTCCTAAATCATTTGATAAATCTGAGTTAGATTTTTCCAAAAACAACTCTTCTGAGAAATTTCCATCTTGTCCTAAAGTCATTTCATGAAGTAAGAAATATCTTACAGAATCTCTTGTAGTTGCATTTATATATACTCTTGGATCTTTATAATTTCCAAATGATTTTGATATTTTATTTCCATCAACTACGAGCCATCCATGACCATATATTTTCTTTGGAAGTGGTAAATCAAGTGCCATTAAAAGTGCTGGCCATATCATTGCATGAAACCTAAATATTTCTTTTCCTACTAAGTGTAGATCTGCTGGCCAATACTTCTTAAATTTTGATTCATCACCACTTAAATATCCAAGTCCAGATATATAGTTAGTTAAAGCATCTATCCAAACATATACTGTATGTTTTGGATCAAATGGTACTTTAATTCCCCATTTTACACCTGTTCTTGAAACACATAAATCCTCAATACCCTTTTTAAAGAAGTTATTTATAAGCTCATTCTTTCTTGAAATAGGCTCTAAAAATTCAGGATTTTCATCAAAGAACTTAAGTAATCTATCCTGATATTTTGAAAGTTTAAAGAAATAACTTTCCTCTTTTACGAGTTCAACATCTCTGCCACAATCAGGACATTTTCCATCTACAGCTTGTGTTTCAGTCCAAAAAGACTCACATGGAGTACAATATAGCCCTTCATATTCAGACTTATAAATATCTCCCTTATTATATAATTTTTCAAATACTTTTTTAACACATTCAACATGTTCTTCATCAGTTGTTCTTATATACTTATCATATGTTATTCCTAAATCATTCCATAGTTTCTTTGTATCCTTTACAATTTTATCAACATATTCTTTTGGAGTAACGCCTGCGTCTTTTGCTTTTCTTTCAATTTTTTGTCCGTGCTCATCAGTTCCTGTCATAAAAAATACATCATAACCTCTAAGTCTTTTATATCTTGCAATTGCATCAGCTACCACTGTACAGTAACAATGCCCAATATGAAAATTACCACTTGGATAATATATAGGCGTTGTAATATAATATTTCTGCTTTTCCACTTAAATCACTCCTTATTTACTTTTACTACTACTGTAGATATAGCATTATCCTTTACATGTGAAATACTAACATCTATTTCCACTTCATGTTCATCACACGCTTTTTTTATTTCTTCGTTTAAAACAAATACTTTAGGTCTCCTAGACAGCTCCTCTATATTGAGTATCTCAACATCGAGATAACTAATATTTAAATTATTCTCTATTAGAAACTTAGACATAGCCTTATATATTGCTTCCTTTGCAGCAAACCTTCCAGCATACCTTTGATATTTCATATCAGACCTTATTTTATCAATATTTTCTATCTCATTTTTAGTGTATACATTTTCTTTAAAACCTCTTGTATTTTTTACAGCATCCTCTATACGCCCTACTTCAATTATATCAGTTCCACAATATATTTGCATAAAATTCCTCCATTAAAATTTCTTTTCAAACTTATGCTTTATCCAGCTTGCAATAAGGTAACATGGATAACTTAAAGCTGAAAAGACCATTGCTATTATTATATATATTTGAATATCTTCTAAATTTATTACATTTGTTAACATTTGAATACCAGAAAAGCTTATATTTATAACATAAAAGAACATAAGTATCATACTTATTCTTGATTGATTATTGCTTACAACATAATCATAATATTCTAAATATTCTTTATGAACTTCATCATAAAGTTCTGGAAGTCCAAATGCTTTTTGCCATAATTCCCAAATATCCATTCCGTGTTCAGAGTTAGTAATTTGTCCAAACCAACTTGAATTTGTAAATTGAGTTAAATTTTTCTTTAATTTTTTAACTGCTGTTTTATCTTGTCTCATTAAATCCTGCGAAAAATTTATAAGACTTATTCTTTGATATAGTGCTATAAGAACCATATATAGATACCTTTTTTCAAAATTATATGGCATTCTTGTTATATCATATTTTTCTTTGTCAGATACAAATACAACTCCGCTTTCTCTTGAAAATCCAAACATTGAGTATTTCCATCTAGAATAAACATTATCAGAAAGTCTATCACATTCTTCATTAAAAATAGCACTACTTTTACTATGCATAACATACTGAAATTTATAAAAATCATTTTGCATTTTATAAAAATCTGTATCTTTTTCCCAGCCATCTACACAAACGTATGAATAAGTAAACATTTTATCAAAATACATTTTATCTAAACTTTTACTTTCATATTCAGACGTTATATTTCTTATAAATTTAGGAATATTAATAGTTTTGCTATTTTCAACTATTCTATTTGTTGCATTTCCTTTTATTCTAGGTGTTAAATTTCTAAAATAATGATTAAAGTCTAATATTTTATTATATTCAATAAGTTCACTTTTCTCATCAATTTGTGTTTTAAAGTCTATAAAACATATACCACCTTCAAAACATATTATTTTAATATCTGATATATCATAATTAATAACTTTACCATCAAAATCAGTCATACTACCTTTTTTTATCCTAGCCATATTATATTTAAATGTTACACATGTAGTTTTACTAAGTTCTAATGATCTTCTAAAAATTCCTTGTGACTTAAATTTTTTTATATACTTTTTATCCCAAAACAAAGATGGAAACAAAAATTTACGCATATATGGTAAAAAGAAATCATATGATTCTTCATCGCTTTTATATTGATGATATACCATCGTCCATTCTTTTGTTTTCTTTAATATGCTTTCTATAAAATATGGATATTTCTCACTATCTATTACAAATGGATATAGAAAATGAGTATACTGATATTTGGCTTTAATATGCATATTACCACCTCTTTTGTTATACATATATATTATACTGTTTTTTACATAAAGTCAATATTTTTACAATAATTTTAATATAAACACTTGATTTTTGAAACCATAAATGCTATAATGATTTAGTACTTAATGTATCGGGGTATAGCTCAGTTGGTAGAGCGCGTGGTTTGGGACCATGAGGTCGCACGTTCGAACCGTGTTACTCCGACCATAAAATGTAAATTCTGTAGGAAACTACAGAAGAACGAAAATTATATCAAAAGTGCATAAAATACGTTATTTCAGGGAATTGAGATAACGTATTTTTTCTGTCTTAAGTCTTTTAAAATCCTTCTACATCATCAAATTTTGTTCTAGAAAAATTTTCTAGAACAAAAATCTAAATAAAAAAATTCAAAAATAAAAATTATCGAAGAATAAAATCCAGTCATATCAAATGTTTTAAGATTATTTTCTAGAACTTTTCTAGAACAATTTATATTTAAATTAGATGAAAGGAGGTCTATAATGTATGAATTCACCCCATTTAAGAAAACTGATAAGCTTTCTTATGAAAGTTTTATACAATTCCCAAGAGAATTATTAAACAGAGAAGAATATAAAGTTCTATCACCAAATGCTATGTTACTATATTCTATTTTAACCGATAGGTTGGAATTATCATTCAAACAAATAGAAAGTAACAAAAAGATACAATTTTATGATGCAAAAGGCGATATGTATGTAATTTTTAAAAGAGAAGAAATACAAGAAAAAATGCATATAAAACGTGCAGCACTAGATACAGCTTTAGCACAATTAAAAGATTGTAATCTTATAAAAGAGAAAAAACAGGGGAAAAATATGCCAAATATTATTTATTTAGGCAAAACCATTGGAATGATAGAAAGTGAAAAAATAGAAAAATTAAGGAGTGTCGAAAATCAACAGTCAGGAGTGCAGGAAATCAACACTCCAGAGTGTGGGAAATCGACAGTCCATAATAGCAATAATAATAAATATATAAATAATAACTATAAAGGCTATCAGGGTAAAAAAAGTGGTTATCAAGGCAGAACTTATCCACCAGGATTTTTAGACAAGCTATATGCTAATTATAATTCAACTAATGATAGCGTTGAAAATTGTAAAAATCAAACATAATCACCAATTTAAACGAATTGATAGAAAATAAATATTAAAGGAGAACATGAAAATGAAAAATGTAAAAGATAGATTTGTAGATGAAAAATCTGGAATTGAATATATAAAGCAAGGAAATTATTATTTGCCTAATCTAGTATTAGCCCAAGAAGATACAAATTACACAATTGGAAAATATGGAAGGATGAAATTAAATTATCTAAAAAATAACAAGAAAGCCGAATATACAATTTTATCTATGGATGGTAAATTAAACAGATATTTACACGAAATAGATATTGCTTGTGAAGATAGAATTAAAACAATTATATCTCAGTTAGTAAAACAAGAAAATGTAACTGAAGAACTAAAAGCAACCAATCAAATGGAATGGGTTGGCAAAATGAATTCAATTAAAAATCGTGCTGAGGAAATTATATTTAATGAATTAATTTATGTGTAGGAGGATACCAAAATGGATGAAGTAAGATTATATGAAATGTATTTAAATGAAGCTATTGAGGAAAGAAAAGCAGATTTAATAAATAGAAATGAAGATTATAAAAATTTGAGAGCAAAATTCAATGATATTATGAATAAATATCCGAATTTACAACTTATACTAGAAGATAGAGAAATGATATTAAATGAAACCGAATGTAAAATGTTACAAGAATTAGCTAAAATTTATATGGAAATTTGTGATTTTGAGGAAAAGGAAATATTCCTTTTAGGTGGTAAAGAAATGTATTTTTATTTAAAAGATACAGGTGTTATTAAAGAAAAATAAATTACATTTTATACAACATAATTGTAATTTGAATTACAATTAATTTTACAATTAGAAGAATAAAAAAATTTTTAGGAGAGATTTCAGATGAAATTTCTTCTTTTTTTAAGGCAATTTTTAGTAAAAATGGTGTTAGGAATTGGCTTGTATTACAAAATGAAATATTTAAAGCAAGCGACGCATTTATACTCCCGTATAAATACAGCTTGTCATTTTTAGCAAAATGAATAGATGGGGAAATTCTTTCCCCAAACCCCATTAAAAAAATCGAAAGGAGCAAATAAAATTATGAGAGAAAGAACAATTAAAAAACAATTTTGGATAAATCAAAGTGAAGATGATTTATTAAAATCAAAATCAAATAAATCTGGATTAAGTGAATCAGAATTTTTAAGAAGCTGTATCAAAGGTTATAAAATTAAAGAACAACCCGCTAAAGAAATAAGAGAATTTACAAAACAAATTTCTGGCGTAGCAAATAACATAAATCAAATAGCAATGAGAGTTAATATAAGAGGATATGCTGGGACAGATGAACTTGATTATTTAAGAAATACTATTAATCAATTTATTTTAGATTTTCAAAAGAAAGTATATGCAAGAGGAGATGATTTTAATGGCAGTGATAAAAATAAAAAATATAAAAAGTAATTTACAAACTGTTATAAACTATGGAAAAAATGGAGACAAAACGGAGAATGGAATTTTAGTATCAAGTATTAACTGTAATGTTGCGACTAGCTATGAAGAAATGGCACTGACCAAAAAATTTTTTCATAAAGAAGATAAGATATTAGGCTATCATATAATACAATCATTTAAAGGAGATGAAGTAACTCCTGAAAGAGCTAATCAAATTGGAAAAGAATTTGCTAAAGAACTATGGGGAGATAAATATCAAGTTGTTATCTGTACTCATATAAATAAGGAAAATGTTCATAATCACATAATTATAAATTCTGTTTCATTTATAGATGGTAAAAAATATCATAATTCTAATGCTAAAATTGCATTTATGAAAGAAGCTTCTGACAGATTATGTTTAAATTATGGGCTATCTATTGTAAATACTCCTAAAGCTGATAAAGAAAAAGAATTTAGGCAAAAGAATATTGATTATTTTAATCGTAGCGATGAAAAAATGAAAAAGGTAATAAATGATATAGATGAAACTATAAAATCTGTAAAAAAGTATTCTGACTTCAAATTAGTTATGAAAGCGAAAGGCTATGAAAACATTAAAGATTGTGGTAAATATCTTACAATGAAAACACCTTATTTTTCAAGAAATGTAAGAATTGATAGAGCGTTCGGAGATGAATATTCCGTTCAAGGTATTAAAGATAGAATTTACGGATATATGAAAAATAAGCTACCACCAGTTTCAAATTTTAATAAGAAATATTATAGAAAAATATATACTGGACCGAAAATAAATAGATTTTTATTACAAACAAGTTCATTGTATAGACTATATGTTCATTATTTATATGCCTTTAAAATATTACCTGCTAAAAATGAATATAAAGAAATGACACCAGAGTATTATAAGAAAAAAAGAGAAAATAATATGATTTTTGAAGAAATCAATTTTATTTGTAGGAATAAATTTGAAAAGATTGCAGATGTTAAAGCTTATAAAACTAATATAGAAAAAGAACTTCCTATTTTGAAAGGTCAAAGAGAAATTTTATGGAGAAAATATCATAAAGCTACAAATGATAAAGATAAACATATAATTAAAAAAGAAATTAATGAACTTACTGAAAATATTGATATTATCCATGCACAAAGAAAGGCTTGTGATAGGATTATAAATAGATATTATGTAATTAGGGAAGAATATGAGAAAGAAAGTAAAAAAGAAGATAGGGTTCAGGAATTAACTAAAATTGATAAAAAGAAATCTTTAAAAATTAGGTGAAAATCTATAAAAAAGGAATATATAAGATAAAAGGATGATTAAAATAAAAACATTACAACAATAATTTTAAGTTACAATAAATATTAGTATTGACAAAAAATGTAAGATATGGTAACATAATATATAACGGATGTATATATTATATAATCACAAAAGACAAGTGCTATAGACGCTTGCCTTTTGTTGTAAATAAAGGAGAGAAAAATGATACATTATTTTTGTGGGCATAGAGGTTGTGGTAAAAATTTTTTAGCAAGTCAAATAACAGAATGTGTGCCTATTGAAATTATTGATACAGGACCAATTATAAGAGAAGCATATAAAAAATATAATACTAATAATGGTAGTTTTAAAGAATGGATGAAAGAAAATGAAAAAAAATATGGAGAAAATTTTTCAAATATGCTTATAAGTAAAATTGCCAATGTTAAAAAAGAAAATGACTATATTGTAATTGGATATAGATCGATAGAGGGAATCCAATATTTTAATGAATATTCTGGAATAACAGATTATCAAATTTATTTTATAGATGGAGATTACGAGTTATTTAGAAAAAATTACAATAAAAGAGAAAAAACAGATATTTCAAAAGAGGAATATGAAAAAATAGTTAAAATTGAAGAATTAATGGGAATAAAAAAAATTAAAGAGTTTGTATTGAATAATCAAGATAAAGGAAAATATTATTTTAAAAAACAAAATGATGATACGATATATCAAGATATTTTAAAAGAAATTAAAGAAAGAATAGTAGAGGAGGAAAGATAAAGATTATGAAGATATCATTGGCAACAAATTATGAGGATGACCTAGTTGAAAAAGTAAAAAAATATCCGATATATGAAATTTATGGAAAATTAAAAAATGACATTATCGGAGGAGGAAGACCAGATGACGAATTAAAAGATATTGAAACTATAAAATTTGAAAAACATGTAAAAAAGGTGAGAGAAAGTGGAATTAAATTTAATTATCTGCTAAATGGAAGCTGTTTAGCAAATAACGAACAAAATAAAGAATGGCAAGAAAAATTTAAAAGATTTTTAACATATCTAAAGGAAATTGGTGTAAATGCACTAACAATTACAAATCCGTATATTATGCAATTAGTAAAAAAATATTTTGGTGATTATTTTACTTTAAGAGTTTCAACATTTGCTTGTGTTGATTCATTTGAAAGGGCTAAATATTGGGAAGATATGGGAGCGGACATTATATGTGCAGATTTCGTTAAGATAAATAGAGATTTTAAAAAATTAAAATATATGGTACAGAATTTAAAACATGCCAAAATGGAAATATTAGTTACAAATAGTTGCCTGAAAAACTGTCCAATGATTTTTACACATACTACATCGTTATCACATGCATCTGACAAAAGTTTAGGAAAAGAAAATTATGAAGATTGGAGTTTGTTTTATTGTCAAGAAATTCAAAATAATAAAAATGAAGAATACATAAAATCGCCTTGGGTTAGACCAGAAGATATAAAATATTATGAAGAGATAGGAATTGAACATTTTAAGATAACTGAAAGAGGATTTCCAACTGATGAATTAGTAAAAAGAGTAAAAGCATATACAAATAGAAAATACAACGGAAATTTAATTGATTTAATACAAGGACATGGATATCTTGATAAAAATGGTGAACAAAAATTAGAGAAAGTACAAGTAAATACAAGGAAAGAGGCATATAATGAAATAAAAAGAGTTAGAGGATTAGGACAACCAAGAATATACCCTAGACATATATACATTGATAATGAAAAATTAGATGGATTTATTGAATTTTTTGTAAATGATAAATGCATAAATAATTGCAATGTTTGTGATTACTGCAAAAATATATCAAAAAAAGTAATAACAAAAAATGAAGAAGTTTCAGATTATTTAAAGGAGTTATATAGTAAATATGATGAGTATAAAATATAATAAAGAATTAGAAGATTGGTATGATGTATATAAAAATCAAATAGAAAAAAGTGGCGGAAATAAATCATATATGGAATTTAAAATTAAACA
>USJA01000006.1 GCA_900554875.1 uncultured Clostridium sp.
ATTAACATGGAATTTTTGATTTTTTTATATCATATAGACTAATATGTAATTTATTAAAAGAAAAATACTTTTACAAGAACTATAATTGCAATAATTACTCTATAATATGCAAATACTGCAAAATCATGATTTTTTATATATTTAAGTAGAAATTTAATGCTTAAAACTCCAACAACTGCTGAAACAACAATACCAACAATTAAATCATAACTAAAGTTAGATATCATGTCTGGAAATTTAAGAACAGCAGCACCAAATATTATTGGCACGGAAAGCAAAAATGTAAATTTTGCTGCTGCACTTCTAGAAACACCCATCAATCTTGCTGTAAGAATTGTAGTACCAGAACGAGAAAAACCAGGTATTACAGCTAGTGCTTGAGAAAGGCCTATCAAGAATGTCTGTTTTAAAGTTAAATCGTTATATTCAGTTTCTTTTCCTTTATATTTTTTTTCAGCCCATTTATCGCCTAAGAATATAAGTATTCCCATAACTCCAAGAGCTATTGCAATCAACATATAATTTGATCTCAAAATATTTTCAATAGGTTCCTCAAACAATTTTCCTATAAGTGCCCCTGGAATAGTTGCTATAACCAAAAACCAGAACATTTTATTTTCAAACGAGTCTTTTTTATGGACAATTTTGTTATATGCTCCTTTAAATAATTTCCACCACTCATTGAAATATACGAATAAAACTGCAATAAGAGTACCAAAATGAAGTGCAACATCAAACGAAAGTGAATGTTCAGTCCAATTAAAAAGATACGGTATTATTATTAAATGAGCTGAACTGGAAATAGGAAGAAATTCTCCTATTCCCTGTATAACTCCTAAAACAATTGCATGAAATATATTCATTAACTATCTCCTCCTGTGCTTGGTTTTGTGTTTTCAGTTTCTTCTTTCTTTACATCATTATTTTTTTGTTCTTCTTTTGTCTCTGTCTTTTTTTCTTCAGTTTTCTTAGTTGTTTCTTTTTTATTTGTATTAGTAATTGTTGTATTTGTATTAGTTGTTGTTTTTTCTTGGCCATCTACTATATCTTGACTATCATACTCAATATCCTTTAAATTCAATGTAATTTGTTTTATTGTATCATCATCAACTCTTACATACATTTTATCAGATTTAATAGCCTCGAATGTAACATCACTAGGAATTTTACCAACATTTTCTAGTGGACTATCAGAAGACACTTCAATAACATAATCTGAATATATTATAAATACCCTTTCATTGTTATAGTATGTAGACTTAACATCCTTATCTTTTAGTTCAATAGTATCTGTGATTTTATTATCCTTCACCTTATAGACTTTACTGTTATCTTGTGCTATAAAATAAAGCACATCATCTGTATCTATTCCTATCATATTTACTTTTTCCTTAAATATTCCAAGTTTTAAATTAGAATAATAAATATTTGAATTAGAATCTTCATAATATACTCTATCTGTTTGTTGTAACATAATCATTCTGTCCACTATAAGTCCAGATTTTATTTGTGACATTGTATTAAATAGATTTATTTTATAAATTATATTATTTGTAGAATTTCCAGTTTTTTGCTCAACATTAATATATATCATATTAATAACTGGCGACATATCCATATTTTTTATTTTACTAAAATTTTTAACAGTAAAAGTATTATATTCTATTTTTCTCTTAGTACCAATATCATAAGTAGTTAATTTAAGCGTTGCAGAAGTACCATTGTCAGTTTTTGTAAAATATAAAATAAGATTCTTATCATATAATAAATCGAAGTAACATATTGGTTTATCTTCCTCAATTGTATCAATAATCTCTCCAGATTCTAAACTACCAATATAAACTTTTGAGTCAAATAAATATGTATAATATTTGTTATCATATGAATACTGAATATCTTGAGCATTTTTGGAAATGTTAATTGTCTTTACTCCCTTTTCTTTATTTTCCTTTTTGTTTTCATTTACATCTGTTCCTGACAAAGAAATAATATATCTTTCTACTAAATAAAGAGCAACTACTGTTACTATCGTTCCTATTGCCCAATATATAGCCAAATTAATAAACAACTTCTTTTTGTTAATCTTTTTTCTTTCCTTTTTTTCTTTTAACTTTTTTTCCCTCAAAGCTTTTCTCCCTTTCCTAATTACTTCTTATTTGGTTTAGTTACTATAAAAGCATTTGGAACATAACGTTCCCCTAATATATCACTAGGACTATTTACAACATTTCCATTATACACCATAGTAGTTGAGGCTCCGCCATCTAAATTGAAAGCATTATATGCACCATTATCTAAAAGTATATCTTGAACCTGTCTTAGTGTAGCTCCCAAACTTCCTTTTTGTCTTCCATCAATAACTAACATTAAAACAGCCCCATCTTTTCTTTGAGCAATTGCAGTTCTTGGTTGAAGTCCCCAACCTCCAGTTCCGCTCTTAATAGTTGCATTTCCATTAATAATAATAACAGGTCCGAATGAAACCGCACACCTTAAATTAAGTTGTTGACATTTAGAATATGTCATTGAATTTGATACAACCATTTTATTATCTTTATCCATTCCAACTAAACTATATGATGCTCCTGTATTTGTTGTTCTAAGTTGCCCATCCTCAATAACAAGCCCTGCTGGTTTTCCACCAGTACCTAAAGCATCATCTTGGAATCCTCCTGCATTTATTCCTGCCACTGCATCATTTTCATTTACAATTTGAGATGTAGTAGCACCTGAAGTTCCAAGTCTTGGAGATGATACAAGTTTAACACGTGATGGATCATTTATAATTAGTAATTTTCCAGTATAGCTATCATTACTTATATCCTTAAGTTCAATTCCATTCATATCTTCTGCTGAAATCCCTGAACCTATATTTATAGCCGACAAACTTTGGTCTTCTATATTTTCTTGTGGTCTATTTTTAGCTAATATTTCGTCAATTTTTTCCTTACTTAAAAACCAAGTTGCAAAGTATTGATGACTCATCGTGGTCATTGCAGTAGTTACGATCATATCTCTTGTATTTGTAAATGGACCATAATATATAAGTACAATTGATAAAATCGGAACGTATATTATTTGAAATATCAAGAAAAATCCAATCCATTTAAATATGCCCTTGGCTTTTCCTTTTTTTTGTTTTTTTACTTCATCATTTATTTCTTTTTTCATTTAAAACCTCACCTATTTTTTAAACTAACAGTATAATTTTATCAAATACAAAAAAAAAATTCAATACTTTTGTATAAATATGTAGAAAAATAGGGACAACATCAATTGCTATCCCTATATAACATTTTATTGTTTCTTTGTGTTAGTATTTGTATTTTTATTTTTGTTTGTATTTGTATAAATATGTACTCCATTTGACTTCTCCTCATTGTCATCTGAAGATGACTGCTTAGAAGTGTGAACATTACATGTTTCTGTAGGAGCCATATAGCCCCAATCTGCTGGTTTAATGTTTGGAGTATAGTCCCTTGTAATAAAAGATTTTTCTGACGTATTTGGACAATACTCTGTTGCAACTTTTCCTGTTTCATTACATATTTTTACTACTTTGTGTATATTACAAGTCCCTGTAGGTATTGAATCTTTTGCTACATAATCACTTCCAACTTGACTTCCTCTAGGATCATTTCTACAAGCATCAGTGGCTACAAGTCCTGAAACCTTACATAGTTCAGCTTTTGTTACAGAATCTGGTACCTCAAAGTGCTTAGTTTGTTTACCTTTACTTATCCCATTTACAACTGTATTAAATAATGATACTGAAGTATATGGATATGATCCAATTTTTCTATAACCTATGGCTTTTTGAGTTGATTTACCTCCAACTTTATCATAACCATTCCAACAAGCTATTGTATAGTATGGTGTGAATCCACAGAACCATTGATCAAAGTCATCGTTAGTATTACCAGTTTTTCCGGCAACATCCATATTTGATAGTTTAACATAGCCTGCTGCTGTTCCTGTTTTTACAACTTCTTGCAAACAGCTTGTAAGCATAAAAGCTGTTGATTCCTTCATAACACGTTTTGAATTAATATTATTTACAATTACATCTTCGTCTTTTGAATCTGTAATTTTTGTATATAATCTAGGTTTAATATATACACCACCATTTGCAATAGTAGCATAAGCATTTGCCATATCCATAACAGTTACACCATATGTAAGTCCACCGAGTGCTAGAGCTGCTGGAGCTTTATCTTCTGAGACCAGGCTCTTAAGCCCTGCATTTTTAGCAAAGTTGTATGCATAATCTATATCCACTTTTAAATTTGCTCTAACGGCTGGTAGGTTCATAGATTTAGCTATTGCATTTCTTGCAGTTACATATCCATTATAATAGCCATAATAGTTTCCTGGATGCCAACTTCCTTCTGCAAGGTCACAGTCATCAAGTCCCGCACCAGGTGATGAAAGTCCAAGTTCAAATGCAGGTCCATATGCACCTAATGGTTTCATGCATGACCCTGGTTGCCTTGTTAATTGTGTTGCCCTATTTACTACAAGATCTGATGTCTTTTCATCGGCACCACCAATAAGTCCAAGCACACATCCTGTAGACTGCTCTATTACTACCATTGCAGATTGCATAAAGTCACCTTTGCTATCTGTATAGAATAATTTTGAATTATTATATGCTGCATCAATAGTACTTTGAACATCTGGATCAAATGGAGTATATATTTTGTATCCGTTACCATATAATTTAGTAATAGCTATACCACGTTCAACTCCTAATGTATCCATTAGATCATCAATAACAGCTTCTCTTACAGCTTCAACATAATATGTATACTGTGAGCCATTAGTTGAATCTTTTGTAGAGTCTTCCTCTTTCTTAAATGCTATTTCATAATTTAATGCTTCGTTATATTCATCCTCTGTTATCTTCTTTAATTTTAGCATTTGTTTTAAAACCAAATCTTTTCTATCTAAAAGTTTTTTTCTAGCTTCTTCACTTTTATATGGGTTTGTTGATTCTGGTGATTGTATTATTGCTGCTAAAACCGCTGACTCTGCCAAATTAACTTCGCTTAAAGGTTTTCCAAAATAATTTCTTGATGCCACTTCAAATCCATAACAGCCATCACCCATATATATTTGATTTACATATGCTTCAAAAATTTCTTTCTTTGATAATTTATTTTCTAATGCAATAGCTCTATACCACTCTCTAATTTTCCTTGTCCATGTAGCCTCTTTATCATTTTTTATATTTTTTACCAACTGCTGTGTTATTGTGCTTCCACCAAAACTTGATTTACCACCATGAGTTACATATGTAAATACAGCTCCTGTTGTTCTTTTTAAATCCACTCCATGATGTTTAAAAAATCTTTCATCTTCAATAGATACAACAGCATCTACAACAGATTTAGGTATGTCCTTATATTCAACAGTCACCCTATTTTCAGAATCGTAAAACGCACCAATCTGGTTACCATTTTTATCGTATACAAATGAAGTTTCTTTATATAATTTTAAATCTTCCAAATTTAAACTATCAGTTTTATCAATTACACCAGTTATAACGCCTATGACTAATCCAGCACATATTATAAAAAGAGCAAGAAGAACGAAAAAACAAATTTTTATTATCTTTTTTCTTCTTTTCTTTTTATTACTTTTGCTGTTTTTGTTGTTTGCTTTTGAATTTATATCCTTTGTTGAAACAACTTGCGTTTTACCAGCATCAATATTTTTATTTGTTTTTTTCTTTAATGATTTTGTCTTAAAAATTTTTGTATATTTACTATCTTTTTTATCCATATTTTTTCACTCCTAATATAGAAAAGTACCCTTACCAATCACTAAAAATTTCATTAAAATCACACCTAATGCTAAGACTTAACTTTAATGCCTCTTTTACTTTTTCTAGTGTTTTATCATCTATAACTCCGATTTTTTCTTTTAGTCTTGTTTTATCTAAAGTTCTTACCTGTTCTACAAGTATAACGGAATCTTTTTCCAGTCCACTCTCTCCTGCTTTTATTGGTATATGAGTTGGAATATTATTTTTAAATTTTGTTGTAATAGCAAGTGCTATTACAGTAGGGCTATATTTATTTCCAATATCGTTCTGAATTATTAATACAGGACGAATTCCATCTTGCTCTGAACCAATAACTGGGTTTAAATCAGCATAAAAAATATCTCCTCTTTTTACTTTCAAAATATATTCCTCACTTTCATATATTATACACTATTTATTAAAATTTGCAAATATTTTCTCATCAAATTTATTTAATATATCAAAATTTATATACTTTATTCCAATAATCACATTTCCATTATTGTCTAAAACCAAATACTCCTCTGGTATATTTGTCTTTTTGTTATATATAAGTTCAAATGAAAAAATATTTAACCCATCTTTCATCAAGAATTCAAATTCCGAATTTTCATTTATTTTTTCTTTATTAAGTTTAAGCATAAGATATATCTTATCATCAATACATTTAGACTCAATTTTTGCAAAAGAGTTATTTTCATTTGCATAATTATATAAATACTCAAGTGTAGAAAAACTAAGTACATTTTTTCTTTTCAGACTATATTCTGTAATATTAAATTTGCTAATTTCTTTATTATTTTCTATTCTTAATTCATTATTTGAAATTATGTATGAAATTTCATCCATAGATTCATTCTTAAAATTAAGCCTATGCTTTTCATTTCCATTATCACCAGCATACCATTCTTCAACTTCATATGTATTTCTTGTTTTATTTCCAAATATAGTAACTATATATTTAGCATAATAATTATGAATCTCAAAAATATTACCCTCATTTTCATGTTTTATGTTATTTTGACTATATATTCCAAAAAAAGAAATTATTATCAGCAAAATAGCTATAAAAAGTGCACAAATTATTACAAACCACAATCTTTTTGATTTATCAATATTTATAGTTTTTATAAACAAACAAAACAACTCCTTTTTTTCTACAATATATACTTCACATTAAAATATATGTTATAGAAAAAAGGAGTATTCAATTTTTTATTATTTTCTATTTATTTGTCTTGTATTTCCTAATGCTTTTTTTACTTCATCAAGTTTTTGATAAATGTCTTTTAAAGTATTTGTATCAACTGTTGTTTTTATTTCAGATTTAACCATATTGCTTACATCATCTACATCTTGTTTTAGATATGAAAGCATTTCAAGAATATCAAATCTTGTTGATTTATATGTTAATTGTTTAGTTCCTACAAATTCTCCATCAATTGTATAAGTATCTTCATAACCTGGTATGGTTACAGGAATATTAAATTTTTCATTAATATATGTTTTTAAAACCTGTTGTGCTACTATTTCTCCATGATTAATAAAAATGTTATGTGGTTTATTTTGCATTTTTTCAATAAACTCTAAAAGTCCATCTCTATCTGCATGACCTGAAAATGCATCTAAATACTCAATTTCAGCTTTTACCGCAATCTCCTCTTCAAATATTTTAACAATTTTGGAACCAGTTTGTATTTTTTCTCCAAGAGTACCTGTTGCCTGATATCCTACAAATAAAACTGTGCATTCAGGTCTATATAGGTTATGCTTTAAGTGATGCTTTATCCTTCCTACCTCACACATACCGCTAGCTGAAATAATTACCTTAGGCGTTGGATCATCATTTAGTGCCTTAGACTCATCTGACGTTGTAACCAAATGTAGGCTATCAAAATCTATTGGATTATCACCCTTCATAAGATAATCTAATGCTTCCTCATCATAATACTCTGGATTTTCTTCAAATATCTTTGTTGCATTAACAGCAAGAGGACTATCAACATATACTGGTATTTTTTTTAATCTTTCTGCATATCCCTCTTTGGCTGCATATTTATTTATTTCATATAATATCTCTTGAGTTCTACCAACTGCAAATGAAGGAATAATTACGTTTCCTCCACGTTCTATTGTCCTTAGTAATATATCAATAAATTTTTCAGATTGATTTTCCATTTTTCCATGTAATCTGTTTCCGTATGTTGACTCCATAATTAAGTGATCTGCACCTTCTATATATGTTGGATCTTTAATTATAGGCATGTTTTTGTTTCCAAGATCACCCGTAAACACAACTCTCTTTGTTTCTCCATCTTCTGTTAAGTCAAGTAACACTATACTTGAACCTAACATATGTCCTGCATCAATTAGTGTAAATGAAATATTTTCATCTATTGTAATTTTTTGATTATAATCCACCCCTTTAAAAAGTTTCATAGAATCAATACCATCTTGTGCAGTATACATAGGCTCGTTTTCTTTTTTACCAGCCCTTCTTCTTTTTTTATTAACCCATTCAATTTCTTTTTCCTGTATGTGTCCACTATCTGCAAGCATGATACTGCAAAGATCTACAGTTGCGGTTGTAGCATATATAGGTCCTGTATATCCAGCTTTATATAACTTTGGTATCCTACCACTATGATCAATATGTGCATGTGTCAAAATCATAAAATCAATATCATTTACATCAAATGGAAAATCATCATAATTTAGCATTTGATCTGTCATTTTTCCCTGAAACATACCGCAATCTACTAAAAATTTCTTTCCTGCTACCTCTACCATAGTACATGAGCCTGTTACTGTTTTAGCAGCTCCATAAAATGTTAAATTCATATATAATACCTCTCTTTTTTACCTTTATATTTTATAATAAAGGAAAACAATTATCAAGACAATTTTTAAAATATTGTATATTTAATCTAAGAAATACTAGTGGGATTTTTACTTACAGTAATATTTAAAAGTTTATCCCTATTTTTTTCAAATAAATTAAGTTTTTGGTATATTTGAGTATATACTTCTTTATTTAATTTTGTCTTTAAAAGTACATTTATCCTATACTTTTTGTTTATTTTTCTAACGAAGGGTGACTTTGGACTAAATACTTTATACATAGTATTTCCATTATTTAAGATATTATATAGTCTTTCTGATTCTCTCTTAACTACGTTAAAATCTATTGAAGATAATTCAAATAAAACTATATCTGAAAAAGGAGGATAATTAAATAATTTCCTATATTCTATTTCTTTTTCATAAAACATATTATAATCTGCTTTTTCTACAGCTTTTAAAATGTAACTATCAGTATCTGATGTTGGAATTATAACTCTACCTGGTAGGTCACCTCTACCTGCCCTTCCAGCAACTTGAGATATATTTGAATATGCTTTTTCACTTGCTGTATAATCATTCATTGCAAGCATATTATCAACTCCTAGTATCCCCACAAGGGTTACATTTGAAATATCATGACCTTTACTTATCATCTGTGTTCCTATTAGAACATTAATATTTTCATTTTTAAACTTATCTAAAATTTCCTGCTGGGCATTTCTTGATACTGTGGTATCTGCATCCATCCTCAAAATAGAAATCTGAGGATATATTTCCTTTAATTCTTCTTCTATTTTTTGTGTCCCAATGGTACCTGATGATATATTTTCACTTCCACAGTTATAGCACTTAGTTATATTTTTTTCAACGTGAGAACAGTAATGACAAAGAAGTAAATTGTTTTTTTTATGATACGTCATAGCAACATCACAATTTGGACATTTGAATACTTTTCCGCAATCCTTACAAGTAAGATAAGATGTATACCCTCTTCTATTTAAAAAAATCATCGTTTGTTGTCCAAGTTCAATATTTTTTAATATTTCCTCTTTAAGTTTAATTGGAATTATTGACATATTTCCAAGTATTCTATCCTCTCTTATATCAACTATCTTTACTTCTGGAAGTTTTGCATTTCCAGCTCTATTTTCAAGACGTAAGAGTGATATGTTTGCTTTTTTTGCTTTATAAAAAGTAGAAACATCAGGTGTTGCTGAACCCAATAATAAAAATGCATTATTACTTTTACATATATACCTTGCAATTTCCTTTGTAGAATATTTTGGCGTACTTCCAGAATGGTAACTTTGGTCATGTTCCTCATCAATTATAATCATTCCTAAATTATTAATTGGTGCAAAAATTGCAGACCTTGCACCAACAACTATGTCTACTTTTCCCTCTTTTATTCTTTTGTACTCTTCCTTTCTTTTTGATATTGTCATTTTACTATGTAATATAGCGACATTATTTCCAAATCTTGATACAAATCTTTCAACCGTTTGATAGGTAAGAGATATTTCGGGTACTAATAAAATAACTTTCCTACCTTGTGATAATACAGTTTCTATTACTTGCAAGTATACTTCTGTCTTTCCGCTACCCGTAACCCCAAAAAGTAAACATTCCTCATATTTTTCATCGTAAATTTTTCTATTTATACTATCTATTGCATACTTTTGCTCTTTAGTAGGCGTTTTGGGATAAGATTTAGAAATATTTAATTCATCTAATAAATCTACCTCTTTATCAATTTTATATAGTTCAACATACCTTTTCTTAGCTACAGTGTTAACAATAGCTCTTGAGATACCTAAGCCATTTACTATATCGCTTAACAATACTAAATCATTATTCATCAAAAAAGTAAGCAATCTTATATGTTTTGCGGAAGATATAATTCCGTCTTCTATATCTTGGTTTATTTTTTCTGTATCAACAATAAGTTTTACTGCCGTATCTTTCCTTCCATCTATTTTTTTACTGCTCTTTTTACTGCCAGTTCCTGGTGGTAACATAAGTTTCAAAGCATCATATACATTACAAAAATATAAATATGCTATATTTTTAGCAAGTTTAAGTCTACTTTCATCAATAAAAGAAATTTCGTCAATAATAGAAGAAATTTCTTTTAATTTATATTTAGGCACATATTTTTCATCATTTATAACCTTTACTATAATTGCCTCTTCTAAATCTTTCTTTCGTCCAAAACTAACTTCTACTCTTTTACCAAGTTCAATTTTATTTTCCAGTTCCAATGGAACTTTATAATCATATACTTTATTTAATTTACTTACCGACGTATTTATAAGCACCTTTACTATCATATTCCACCTCTTAATAAAGTACATTATACCAAACATAGGTTTTGGTGTCAAGAAAAGTACTCATACTTTTAAAGTATGAGTACTAAGTAAATTTCATTAATTAGTATATCCATAATTTGTTCTTAAAAATTCAATAATACTATCTATATTTGAATCAATTGTATTTACATTTGTATTTATTGTATCAAGTTTTGTATTTATTGTATCAATACCATTTACAACTCTAGTTATTCTTCCAAATAAAGTAAGTTTATCAGCTCCATCTGTTGCATTACCTACAGCATTTCCTATATATGATACCTTTGTAGAAATATCATTTTGAGTATTTTTTATATCACTTAAATCAGTATATGTTGTATTTTTAAATGATTCTAGAGTGGAGTTTACACTATCAAACTTACCAAATACATCTGCATTACTATCAGTCATTTTTTGAATTAAATTATTATAATAAGTATCTTGTTTTGAAGAAATATCATTAATTTTTCCTATAATTTCATTCTTATCTGATGTAGTTTTTGAATTTAAATCTTGAAAACCTAAAGCAAGATCATTTGATAAATTAGAAATATTTGAATTAATATTGTTTTTAGCGCTATTTACGTATGTCATTGTTTGCTTGTTTATATCTTTTTTGGCATTATCAATATTTTTGTTAATATTATTCTTTGCACTTGTTATATTAGCATTTGTTAATGCATCTGATAATGTCATTTGTAATGCTAATTCATTTTTTGCACTTGTTATATTTTTATTTATATCTTTTTTAGTATTATCTATATTTTTGTTAATATTATTCTTTGCACTTTCTATATTAGCATTTGTTAATGCATCTGATAGTGCCATTTGTAATGCTAATTCATTTTTGGCATTTTTTATGTTTTTATTTATATCTTTTCTTGTATCATCTACGTTTTTGTTAATACTATTTTTTGCATTTTTAATATTATTATTAATATTTTCTTTTGCTTCACTTACAACTGTATTCGTATTAGTATTTATATTATTTTTTGCATTCTCTATGTTATTGTTAATATTTTCCTTAGCTTCATTTACAACTGTATTTGTGTTAGTATTAATTTCTTCTTTTGCATTATCTAGAGAATCAATAATATCAATTTTCGCAATTTGAACATTTTCAATAATCTCAACTTTAGAATCTTTAATTAGTCTTGCAAGTTCACTATTTAATTCCTCTATTTTTAATTCAAGCGATTTTGCTTTTTTTATTAAAGTTTCCTCATTTGCCTTTTTATTTAAGTTATCTTCCTTTGCTACGTATTCATTGATATAGTTATTTACTTCTGATATTTGGCTGTTAATATTTTTTGTACTTTCTCTAATTTCATCCATAGTAATAGCTGATGTAGCTGTAATATTTGTTTTTAACATTGAAATTTCATTTTCAACCTTTTCAATTTTTTCATCTAGTCCATTATCTTTATCATCAGTTACCTCTTTTAAATTATTAACTTCAATTTCATTTGCAGCTGCTTTTGCTGAATCATATACAGCTTTATTTAAATTTCTAAGATAAAGCCAAAGTAAAATAACAACAGCAACACATGCAATACAAATAACAATTGTAGTAATAATTCTACTCTTTTTGCATTTTTCTTTCTCCATATTTTCCTCCCTTTTTAGATGTAACCACATCCATTAATTTATTTTCATATTGGTAAAGCTATCTTCAATTATAATAACTGACTGATTTATTTGATCATTTACAACTTTCATAAACTTTTCCTCTCTTTTTTGCTCATATATTTTATTTAAATATGAATCATCAAGAGCATCTCTTTTTATTATATGAAAGGCGTAATTTGATTTAATAACATCACTAACCTCACCAATATCTAAACTTTTGGTTGTATCTTCAATTTCTTGAAGTACCTCACCTGATTTAAAATACATATCATATGGTGGATCGGTATCTACCGCATCATCACTGTATTTTTTTATAAACTCATCAAAATTAGAATCATTATTTATTTTTTCTCTTACAGTATCAGCTAAAAGTTTCTTTTGCTCTACTGCGGAATCAGATAGTTTTTCTTTTGTAGATGGATCTACAAAAATAAATAAAATTTGTCTTGCTTTGTAGTAGTTCTTTTCATATTCTTGTTTTGCATTTTCTTTTTCCTTTTCTGTTAAGTCATATATCTTTCCTTCAGAATACAAATTTGAATATATCGTATTATATAACATATCTGTATATGCCATATTATCATATGCCTCTTCTGTTGTATTGTTTTCCTTTAAAAATTTTATAAACTTATCTTTTCCACCAAGGGAATTAATATATTTTTCCTTATCATCTTTTAATTTTTGTTCTTTTTCTTCATCAATTACTATATTTTCTCTTTTTGCAATAGCTTGAACTGCACCAGCAATTTTTAAACTCTGTTCAACTTTATTTCTTAAATATGTATCAACATTAACATTATTTTCTTTATCAATTATGGTATTTAGGGTAGCCTTAGGAAGTTTATTTGTTTTTTCATCAAAAAGACTAGTTTTTGCAAGCCTTAAATACATCATATAATCATTTCTTGTAAATTTAATATCATCATATGTCATTACAACAGTTTTGCTATATATTCTCTTGAAAATTACGATTCCCAAAAAAGACAATAAAGTAAGAGATATAACAATAATTAGAAGTAATATTATAAAATTTGTTTTTTTCATTTCAACTTTTTCTTTAATATTATCTTTTGACTTATTGTTATTTACTTCTTCATTATTTTTCTTCATGACTGGCAACACCTCATATTTAAATATTCTGTAATATTTTTGTAAAACAATTATATTATAGTTCTATTTATAAGTCAACATCTAATTTAAATTTCGACACAAATTTGTCACAATAGTATCACACGTATTGTTAAATACATTACTATTTAAAAATATGCATATAGAAAGTAAAAATGCCAGTCTAAGACTGACATTTTTACTAATTTGATTTTTTTTCAATAACTTGTGCTATATCGTTTGCATAATGAGTAATTTTATCTATATCTTTTCCCTCTATCATTACTCTAACTAAAGGTTCTGTACCTGATGGTCTAATAAGAACTCTTCCTTCATTTTTAAGTCCTTCTTCCACTTCATGTATCAAATTTTTAATTTCACTATCTTCTTTATATAAATATTTCTTATCTAAATCTACCTTAGCATTTACTAAAACTTGTGGATAGATATCTATGATACTTGAAAGTTCTGAAGCTTTTTTATTGTACTTAATCATACTTCTAATAAGCATAAGCGATGTTAAAATTCCATCACCTGTAGGATTATAATCTAAAAATATAATATGTCCTGACTGCTCACCACCTAAGTTATACCCATTATTTAGCATTTCCTCTAGAACATATCTATCACCTACGTTTGTTTTTTCAAGATTTAAATTATTGTTTTGGCAATAAATATCAAGTCCTAAATTACTCATTACAGTTGCAACAATTGTATCTTTGTTTAAAGAATTTTCTCCTTTTAAATACTTAGACAAAATTGCAAGCATAATATCCCCATTAATTTCATTCCCATTTTCATCTACTGCTAAACATCTATCTCCATCACCATCATATGCAATACCTAAATTATATTTATTAGATATAACATATTCTTTTAACATTTCAAGATGTGTTGAACCACAATCTTTATTAATATTTATACCATTTGGATTATTATTTATTATTTTAAACTCAATTCCAAGTCTTTTAAATATTTTCTCAGATATTTTATATGTTGCTCCATTTGCTGTATCTATTACAACTTTAAATCCATTTTGCAATTTTTGTTTAATAGATTTTTCAAAGATTTGTACTATAAAATCTTCATAATCAGATATCATTTCTTCTTTGTTTTCAGATATACCAATTTTATTATCTTTAGCATTTAGATTATTTAGTTTATCTGAATCCATAATTTCTTCAATTTCTTCTTCAATACTATCTGGTATTTTCATTCCTTTATTACTAAAAAATTTTATTCCATTAAATTCAAAAGAGTTATGAGAAGCAGATATAACAACACCAGCATCTGCACCAAGTTTTTTTGTTAAATATGCTACTGCAGGTGTAGGAATTACTCCTAATATTTTTACATTTGCTCCATAGCTTAAAAAACCTGCGACCATAGCACTTTCTATCAAATTACCTGATAATCTTGTATCCCTACCTATTAAAATAGTTGGTGTACCAGAAGCATGTTTTGCCAAAACATACGCCCCAGCTTTTGCCACCTTATATGCAAGCTCAGGTGTAAGGTCTGTATTTGCAATTCTTCTTATTCCATCTGTTCCAAAATATTTTTTCAAAATTAACACCTTCCTTAATATAATCAAATATAGTGGCCATATAGCCACTATATTTAATTGTTATTTTTCATTTGAAGAATCCTTTTCTTCATGTTGTTCTTCTTGTGGTTCTATAGTAAACTTATCATTAATTTTTACAAAAACCTTTTCATCCGCTATTTCTTTTCCAGCTATATCAACAGCATCTGTAATGTCTGGATCATTTTCAATTACTCTTCTTTTCTCAATATCCCTTGCTCTTTTTGCAATTGCAAGTGCAGCTTGATATCTGTTTCCTACTTTAGGTACTATTTTTTTTACATTTGGATCTGATAACATAATATTCCTCCTTAAACTACAATATATTTTACCACAATTTACTTTTATTTACAATACAAAATTTATTAACCTTGTTAATTTTTTTAACAACCTATAGTCAACAACAAGAACTCCATTTGAAGTAGTATATTCCATGTCAGTACCTGTTATTACCATTAAAAATTCAGGTTTAGCAATTTTGGGATTCTTATCTTCTATAAGAGTTTTTAATTCTAATAAATGTTTTTCTGCCTCATCTACTCTTGTTCCACCTAACTTTGTTTCAACTAAAACATACCTTCCATCGTTAAAATGTAAAACATTATCACATTCTAAAGCATATCTATCTCTGTAATGTTTTAAACTTCCACCAATTGAGTTTACATATACACTCAGATCTCTATTAACAAGATTTTCAAATAAAAGACCAAAAGTCCTAATATCTAACATTAATTCTTTAGGAGAAACTCCTAAATCAGCTACGGCAAGGGATGGATTTATCATCGATAATATAGTAAACTAAATATTGTATACCATAAGAAATCATATATTTCAATATATCGAGATATTTTATTTCCGTATTTTGTGCTTTTTAATTTCAACGTTTTGTGGCATTTTATTTCCATATTTTGTGATTATATTAAAATTCACAAATAGTTGTTATTCCACATGGGAGAACAAATTCTGAATTCTTTTGTCTTAAACCAATTTCATTGTGAAATATTTTCTTAG
The DNA here is from genome assembly GCA_900554875.1 of uncultured Clostridium sp. GTDB lineage: Bacteria > Bacillota > Clostridia > TANB77 > CAG-465 > CAG-465. The sequence continues at coordinate 16,331 of USJA01000006.1, forward strand.
GGTTATTTTGACTAAAAGCCAGTTTCGCAACATTTTCAATTATTGTACCTGACAGTCCCCCTGTATAAGTGTTTATAATAACAGAAATAGGATTGTTTGATAAAATTTTTGAACACAAACAAAGCAAATTGTTTATATCCTTTTCTATGCTCCATACTTCACCATTTTTCCCTCTACCATATGATGGTGGATCCATAATTATCATGTCATATTTGTTATTTCTTCTTATCTCTCTATTTACAAATTTTACAACATCATCTACTAAAAATCTTACTGGTCTTTCTCTAAGTCCACTTGATGATACGTTTTCCTTTGCCCAGTTTACCATTCCTTGTGATGAATCAACATGACATACAGATGCTCCTGCACTAAGAGCGGCAACTGTAGCACCACCAGTATATGCAAAAAGGTTTAAAACTTTTACATCCTGATTTTTTTTAGTCCTTTGTGATATTTTTGATGTTATATAATCCCAATTCACTGCCTGTTCTGGAAATAATCCTGTATGTTTAAATCCCATTGGTTTTAGATTAAATACCAAATTTTTGTATTTTATACTCCAGTTTTCATCAATTTTACTATATTTTTCCCAATGTCCTCCACCTGTATTACTCCTTATGTATTTTGCATTAGCCTTTTCCCATAACTTTGGATTAGTTTTTTTATCCCATACAATTTGTGGATCTGGCCTTATTAATATATATTTACCCCATCTTTCAAGTTTTTGTCCTTTTGCCATATCAAGTAATTCATAATCTTTCCATTCGTTTGAAACTAGCATAATAGTATCTCCTTTATCATATTATTTTTTAGGTGTTACTATGAAAATATATAAAAGTTATAAACTAAAAAATATATTAAATATAGTTATTTTTTGTATATCACTTTCAATCTTGCTAATATTTTCAAAAGATAACTTTGAAAACGTAAAAAAGAGTGTTTCTATATTTATTTCAAGTATAATACCATCTCTTTTCCCATTTATATTTTTTACAGAATTTATACTAAATACAGATATTTTAGGAACCATTCAAAAAACATGTGGCAGATTTTTATCAAGGTTTTTCAACATTTCAGAAAAGTCATCTCCGGCTGTTATAACAGGCTTTTTGTGTGGATTCCCAATGGGTGCTAAAACTGTATCTAAACTTTACGAAGATGGTGAGATTTCAAAATATGAAGCTGATAGACTTCTTTTGTTTATAAATAACTGTAATCCTGCATTTATACTATCTACCATAGGTATTGGAATTTTTCATAATATTTATATAGGATTACTTCTTGCAATCTCACATTATATCTCATCTATATTAATTGGTATTTTCATTCGTAAAAAACAACCTTCTACTATTATACACAAAAAAGTTCAAAATTTAAATAGTTTTAACAAAAATAATAAAAGTAGAAATGA